>NZ_JAUBVF010000030.1:0-77402 GCF_036705685.1 Microcoleus sp. AT3-A2 | reverse complement strand
CATGATGCTCGATCGACTCTACTGTTTCTGAAACTTCTAGATTTTCGACAATCGGTTCTGGTTCATGATGCTCGATCGACTCTACTGTTTCTGAAACTTCTAGATTTTCGACAATCGGTTCTGGTTCATGATGCTCGATCAACTCTTGTCTTTCGATAACTGGTTCGGATTCTGGTTGAGAATAGTCGATCGACTCTACGGTTTCTGAAACTTCTACATTTTCGACAACTGGTTCGGATTCTGGTTGAGAATAGTCGATCGACTCTAATGTTTCTGAAACTTCTAGATTTTCGACAATCGGTTCTGGTTCATGATGCTCGATCGACTCTTGTCTTTCGACAACTGGTTCGGATTCTGGTTGAGAATAGTCGATCGACTCTACTGTTTCTGAAACTTCTAGATTTTCGACAACTGGTGCTGGTGGAGAATGTTCTGGGAGTCTCTCACTTTTATAAAAAACATTTTTTACAAAAGTGAGCATCCTGCTTGCTTGTTTAGATATCTGTAGCGAGTAAGATCCTCGGGTTTCTGTGACACCCAAACTGAGATGCTTCGCTTCACTCAAATCTACGGTTTCTGCAACTGGTTCTGATTCTGGTTGAGGATGTTCTATCGGCTCTACGGTTTCTGCAACTGGTTCTAATTCTGGTTGAGGATGTTCAATCAACTCTGCGGTTTCTGCAACTGATTCTAATTCTGGTGGAGAAAGTTCTATCGGCTCTACGGTTTCTGCAACCGGTTCCGATGCGGAATGAGAATCATAAAGCAACTCTTCAGTTTCTGCAACTGGTTCCGATACTGAATGAGAATCATAGAGAGACTCTGGTTTATTTGAAACGGGCAGATTGTCCGGGATGATCGTCGGTTGTGATTCCGATTGATGAGAATCCGCGATCGAATCTTGAATTTCTGTGGCTTCTTGGAGATTTCGATCGACCTCCGGTTCGCTGTGAACCAGATTTTCTGCCGGTTTCTTTTCAGCCGCTGTCAGCCTTAAAAACACATCTTCCAGAGTAGCGCGAGAGCGACGCATTTCGCAGAGTCCGAATCCAGAGGCGAGGATAGCTGTAGCAATTTCTCGTCCGGGTTCTCTTTCCGATTCGCACAAAGCCCGCAGGCGGTAGCGATTCACTAAAAATTGATTGCTTGGAATCAATTCGACCGATCGAACTCCCGGCAAATTTTCCAAAGAAGGCAACAGCAGACTGTTTACCAAATCTGCCTCGCCTTCGACTTCGAGTTCGTAGCCCTCTCCCACCGCCAACTCTCCCATCAAATTTTCGGGACTACCTGCAGCGACGATTTTTCCGCGATTGATGATGGTGACGCGGTTACAAGTCATGCTGACTTCCGGCAGAATGTGCGTGGAAAGGATGATTGTGTGCTGGCCGCCAAGACTTTTGATTAAATTGCGGACTTCGATGATTTGTCGGGGGTCGAGGCCGACAGTTGGTTCGTCTAGGATAATCACTGGGGGGTCGTGGACGATCGCCTGCGCGATACCGACACGCTGACGAAATCCTTTAGAAAGCTTGCGGATTAAAACTTTCCGTTTATCAACCAGCCCGCAGCGTTCGATCGCGGAGGTAACTCGTCGCGCGCGATCGCCCGCAGGTACTTGCTTGATCCGGGCGACAAAAAACAGAAACCCTTCCACAGTCATTTCTGGATAAAGTGGCGGGTTTTCCGGCAGATAGCCGATGCGCTGTCTGACGGCCATCGAGTTTTCGTGAACATCCATGCCGGCGATGCGGGCCGTACCGCTGGATGCCGGCAAATATCCCGACAAAATCCGCATGGTTGTGGTTTTGCCAGCGCCGTTTGGTCCCAAAAAACCGAGAATTTCTCCTGATTCGACCGAAAAAGACACGTCCGCGATCGCTGCGGTCGAACCGTAAGTTTTGCTTAAGTGTTCTACTTCAATCATTTGTCAGAAGTCACGCGATTTTAGGTTTTAGATTTTAGATTTACTTTGCCAACCACAGGCGGGACGCCTGTTCCACGAAGGGGAGAGTCCCGCCCGATCGGCGGGTCGATCGAAATTTATGGCGAAATTTTTAATTTGATTTTGTCTTCCAGTGTAGTCTGGCAAGAACCAAATCTATCATAAGGGTCGATCGGACTTTGAAGCAAAATGCTAGGTAGTAGGGTGCCGAACCCAGAAATGATTAGCCCCTGTACATCGAATCGCTACCAACTGACGCACCCTACCAGAGTCCGTGCCTAACCGAACCCTCAAGTAGCTGGCTTCGCTACAGAGGCGGGGCTGTTTCTAAGTTGAGTAGCGCTTACGCGCCCCTCCGCGTAACGCGCCTTCGCGGTTCGTTCAAAAAAATCTCAACTCCTTTTCCAAATCTTGATTTCCCCCAACCAACCAGCACTAACAATAGTCTTACCATCTGCACTAATCGCCACAGCGCTAACGTAGCCAGCATGACCGCTCAAATTACCTCTCAATTCGCCCGATCGCACATCCCAAAGTCTCACACTCTTATCCCAACTGCCAGTAACCAGCGTAGTGCCATCCCGACTGAAAGCCACCGACCAAACCCCGTCGGTATGCCCGCTTAAACGCCGAATTAACTGCCCGTTTGTGGCATTCCACAAACCGATTGTACCGTTGCTATTTCCCGCAGCTAAACTCTTGCCGTCGGGAGTAAAAGCTAGCGACAAAACAGCCAAGTTTTTGCCGCTAATGGTGCGAATTTCTTGACCCGTAGCTAAATTCCAGAACTTAATAGAACCGTCTTTGCTGCCGCTAGCTAAAGTTTTGCTATCTGGACTGATGGCAACTGCATTCACCAACCCAGAATGCCCGGTCAAAGTCCGCAGCAATTCCCCCGTTTTCGGGTTCCAAATCTTAATCGTTTTGTCCCAACTACCGCTGGCTACAAATTGACCATCAGGACTAACGGCAACGCTCGAAACTGCATTGGAATGCCCGCTCAAAGTGCGTACAACCGCGCCAGTTTCTAAATTCCAAATCTTCACCGTTTTGTCGTCGCTGCCGCTAGCTAATACCTTGCCATCCGCACTCGCGGCCAGTGCGTTTACGGCTTCCGTGTGACCTTGCAGGGTAGTTTTTAATTGCCCGCTGGGAAAATTCCAAACTGAGATAGTGCCGTTGCTATTTCCTGTAGTAAAATAAGTTGAAGCTAGGGCAAGGGAACTGACAACTTCCGAAGGCCCTTTGAGGGTATTTGTAGCAGCAAAGGCGATCGCACTTGCGGGCGTGCGGGGCGCATTATTCGCCGGAGTTTTCGGGTTTCCGGCAGTAGGAGATTGGGGAACTACTGGCAACGAAATAGTCGAGCGCCATTTCATGAAAGTATTAATTTCTATTCCCGCCGCCACGATTTTATCGGAATTTTCCTCTAACCTAACAATGCCGTTAATTGCGACAACTCGGCCTGCGTCATCGAGTACCGGCCCGCCGCTCATTCCGGCTCTCACTAAGTTATTGTATACCAAAGTATAACCGTTCCAAGGAGTTTGGCGGCCGGTAAGCTGACCTTCGGTAGCGATGAAAATCGGCTGTCTCAGGGAACCCCCGGATCTCGGCCAGCCGGCGACATAAGCCTTGTTTCCCTTAGTTGCTGCGGAATTGGCTAATTGAGCCAGGGGGTAGCTTTGAGTGCTGCTGAAGGGCACGATCGCCAAATCCGCACCGGGCATTCGCCGCACGAGGCTGTATGATACAGAGTGAGCTTTGCCGTCAGGAGTTACAACCTCGTAATCGCCGGCTTTATCGACAACGTGCCAGTTTGTGAGAATATAGTATGTGCTGCCTTGTTTCTCTAAAATTACTCCTGAACCGCCTTTTGGCCCCTGGATGCGAACAGTAATTTGTTGGGCAACGGTTTTAACTTTGTCGGCGGTTAATGCGAGGGCAATTTGAGGTGATGTGAGTGGGATGAGGGCGATCGAACTCAGGGCGATCGTAGCACTCAAAATAGCTGGAATTGTTCTGCTGTAATTCATTTTTTTTTCAACTTAACATAAACTTCTTCAGTCCTCTTGAGAGGACTTCAGCTTTGAGCAAGGGATTTAAGTCCCTTGCGGACTGTAACCGCAGGTGCAAAATATCAATACTAAGGCATCTGTACTTGACAAAACCAAACGCTTGGGTTATTATATGTAATATATATAAAATTTTTTAAAATTAACGATAAAATTATGCCCAAAGTTATAGAAGACATCAAGAACAATTTATTTGTTTACATATATACTAACGACCATATCCCCGCTCATGTCCACGTCTTTAAAGGTATAAAAAATGACGCTAACCAGATGGAACTCAAGATTAATACTGGCAGTGAGGAAGCACCTCCTACTTTAGTTTATGCTCACGATCTAATAAAGAATAAAGACATCGTGAATGCACTTAAACTTATAGCGACCAATCAAGAAATGCTGTTAAGTAAATGGGAGGAAATACATGGCATTGAAAAACTGGGACAAAGAATTAACCGAGGAAAATCTCCGAGAGCAAATAGCCAAAGCCAAAGAAGCATGGAAACAAGCCGAGGCGACAGAACCCCGCGCCGAATCCGTGCATTACAATCAGTCGGAAGATTTAATTGCGATCAAACTGAAAAACGGTGCTATTTTTTCTTTTCCGCCAAAGCTGGCACAAGGCTTAGAAGGTGCTTCACCAGAACAACTTGCTGATGTTTGGCTACCTCCTTCCGGTAGCAGCGTGCACTGGGAAAGCTTAGATGTTGATTTTGGTATTCCCGAACTTATCGCAGGTATTTTTGGGACAAAATCTTGGATGGCTGAATTAGGTAGAAAGGGAGGACAGGCAACTTCAAGCTCTAAATCAGCAGCAGCAAGGCAAAATGGTAAAAAAGGCGGGCGACCTAAAAAGAATATTTCTGTTAATTCTTGAAATCCATTTGATGTGTCAGATGCTAGGGAATTAAATCCCCGACTTCTCCAAAAAGTCGGGGATTTCGCATTCAATTTTATGCTAAATCAAACAGCAAAATTTCCGCATCTTCCGCCGATTCAATCGCCAATTCCGACTCGCCGCTAACCGCCGCAGCGTCGCCATTTTCCAAAGGCAAACCGTTGAGCAAAACCGAGCCGCGAGCCACTTGCACCCAAGCATGGCGATTCGGCTGCAAAGCATGAGAAACCCGCGAGTCTTTATCCAAAACAGCCGCATACAAATCCACATCTTGATGCACTTTCACAGCACCATCTCTCGCATCTCGTGCAGCCACTAAACGCAGTTTTCCGTGCCTTTCTGTTAGGGGAAATTCGCGCTGCTCGTAACTCGGCTGCAAGCCTTTTGTATCGGGTAACAGCCAGATTTGTAACAAATGAACTGGGTCTGTTTGCGAGCTATTGAACTCGCTGTGCTGGATACCCGTACCTGCACTCATCCGCTGCACTTCACCGGGTTTAATCACTGCACCAGTACCCAAACTATCCTTGTGTTCTAATGCTCCTTCTAATACATAAGTAATGATTTCCATGTCGCTGTGTCCGTGAGTGCCGAAACCTCTGCCGGGGCTAACGAAATCCTCATTAATTACCCGTAAAGAGCGAAAGTTCATATAATTTGGATCGTAATAGCCAGCAAAAGAAAATGTGTGGTAACTGTCCAGCCAACCGTGATTAGCGTGTCCTCTTGCTTCACTTTTTCTAATGGTAATCATTTTCTCAATCCTCAGTGAAATTTATCGGGTATTTCTTTGATGTTTTTATTTTAAACCGAGTCAAGCTATTATGGATAGTACGCACTTAAAAGTGCGGTAGTTACCAAAAAGATACTATGCAAGTCCAAGAAGTAAAGGTCGATCGAGCAAATTGCCCTGTAGAACGCACTCTAGAGGTGATTGGCGGGCGCTGGAAAGTCTTGATTCTGCGGGAGTTGTTTCCAGGAGTGAAGCGTTTTAACGAGCTGCAACGAGCTGTCAACGGCATTACTCAGAAGATGCTGACGCAGCAACTGCGCGAAATGGAATCAGACGGGATTGTGCACCGGGAAATTTACCTGCAAGTGCCGCCAAAAGTTGAATATTCGCTAACGCCTTTGGGCGAAAGTCTCAAACCGATTATTAATGCCATGCACGAATGGGGAATTCAGCATATTAGCGAAGATCGAGAATGAGAGGTTTCTAGATGTTTTTTTTCCGTCTTCCGACAGATTTCAAATTTTAAACCTAGTTCAAGAATAATAATATGAACAACATAGAGCGTCTTGCCACCCTCAACCGCATCCGCAAACTCAGCCGCCTGATGGATACCGCCATTGGCATCCCCGGCACTAAATTTCGCATTGGTTTAGACCCCATTATCGGTTTAGTTCCGGGTGCTGGGGATATCGTAGATACCGCGTTTTCCGCCTACCTAATTTATTTAGCAACTAGATTCAACATCCCCCAAAAGACTCTAGGCAAAATGGTTTACAACATCGGTCTAGAAGCCGTTGTGGGATCAGTACCTTTAGTCGGAGATATCTTCGATGCTTTTTATAAATCAAACATGAGAAATCTGGCGCTTTTAGAAGCACATCTCGAAGAAGTTGAACCCGAACTAGCCGCAGTTGCACAACCTATTCCTGAACCTATTAAAATGTAGGGCTGGTGTCACAAACAATAATTGTAAATAACCAACAAACTCTCAATCCTGCCCCATCAAACAAGAAATTCCCGCGCCTATTTTTCGCATTTAAAATGTAGGGGCGGGTTTCACAAACAATAATTGTAAATAACCAAAAACATCTCAAACCCGCCCCCACCCAACGAGAAATCCCCGCGCCTATTTTTTGCATTTAATATAAATCAAGGTTGATGTGGATTATTTGTTAGGTGGGGGCGGGTTTCTTAGATTGTTCATAGCTGGCAGATATTATTTGTAAAACCTGCCCCTATATTTTAATCATTGATGTCGTTTAACCGCTTCCACGAAAGCAATAACATCGGCTTCCAAAGTATTAAAAGCCGTTACCAGTCTAACAGTACATTCATCCCACCGATAAAACAGAAAACCCTCAGCTAAAACCGCTGTAATTACCGATTCGGGAAGTTGAATAAAAATCTCGTTTGCTTCAACCCGATGGCAAAAATTCGCTCCCTCAACTCCCGCCAAACCTTGTGCTAATTTGGCTGCCATATTATTTGCATGAGCCGCATTTTTCAGCCACAAATCATCCGTTATATACGCTTCCAACTGCACCGACAAAAACCGCATTTTCGAGAAGAGATGCCCGCTGCGCTTGCGGTAAAAAGGGAAAGTCTTTGCTAATTCTCGATTAAAAAAAACCACAGCTTCCGCAGCCATCGCCCCGTTTTTTGTCGCTCCAAACGAGAGAATATCTACACCGGCGCGCCAAGTGATATCCGCAGGAGAACAGCCTAGACTTGCGACAGAATTGGCAAAGCGAGCTCCATCCATGTGCAGGTGCAAATTGTGAGCGCGAACCACTTCCGAAATGTGGGAAATTTCCGCTGGATTGTAGACTGTGCCGGCTTCGGTTGCTTGAGTGATGCTGACGGCTGCGGGCTGTACGTGGTGGACGACACCTGCACCAGCGCGATCGAGTATTTTTCCTAAAGTCTCTGCCTCTATTTTACCATGATTTCCTGTTACTGTAACTAACTTGGCACCGCCTGTAAAAAACTCCGGCGCGCCGCATTCATCTAGATTAATATGAGATTCCCCGTGACAGTAAACAGCCCCGTAAGGAGGAGTCACAACCGCAAGGGCCAGAGCATTAGCAGCAGAACCGGTTGCTACCGGAAAAACAGTCACCGATGTCTCGAATAAATCCGAAAATTTAACTTGCAAACGCTGTGTATATTCATCATCTCCGTAAGACATTACAGCACCGCAATTAGCCGCTGCAATCGCCGCCATAATCTCCGGCGAAACCCCGGTTGCATTGTCGCTACAAAAATTCATTAGAATAATTGGTAAATAGAATCTATAATATAACTCAACCCTCAACAGTCAACACTCAAGCATTAAACCAAGAGGAAGAATTATGGCAGAATACCGCCAAATAGAATACCGCATCGGCAAAGATGGCAAAATTACCGAAACCGTCCTCAACGCCACAGGTTCGAGTTGCACCGAAACCACCGCCGGAATTGAAAAAGCCCTCGGAAAAGTAGAATCTCAAGACTTGCTGCCCGAATACTACCAAGGCGAAGAAAACTTGACCGTTGAACAAACGCAGACTTTAAAACAAGTTTAGAAGAGTTAAAGATGTTTGAGATCCTCGGTGCCACAGTTGATGTAACAACAGTGCCTGCCTTCAGCTTCGCGCTGGCTGTCGGGGGCATTTTTCTCATTTTAGTGTACCTTTATGCTGCATCTGAGGCGGGAGATGCGATCGAGTTTAAGTACGATACAATTCTGCGGGAACGCATGAATCAGCTAGACATTCTCGATTGGCAAGATTTAGGCGAAAAAGCAGGCTTAAGTCGCTTTGCGGTGCGCTTAGTGCGGCAGGGAGACGTGGGAAAACTCACGCTAGACCAACTGAGGCGGCTGGCAACAGTGCTGAATTTGAATTTTCAAGAGTTCGATCGTACTTTGAGCGCGCTGCCAATGTCGGCTACAATCACAACTAATCCCAGCGAAATAGAAGAATTGAGGCAGCAGTGTTTCCGGTTGCGATCGGAATTGCAGCAGCAAAAAGCTCAACTAACTGCCGATTTTCGCCGCGCTACCTTTGAACAGTTGCAAACTTTGTTAACCAACTATCCCGCCGCCCGCAAAATGGCAGAAGCCAAGCCGGATATGCCCGCCAAAAATCTCTCAGCTTTGTTTACTCCCTTAGAAAACCTGTTATCAAGCTGGGATTTTGAAACAATCGGTTCAGCTTGGGAACAAACTGCTTACAATCCGCAGTTGCACCAGCCGGATGTTGAGGATATAACCGAAGGAGAATTAGTTTATATTCGATTTGTAGGCTATCGGGAGGGAGAGCGAATTCTTACTCCGGCTAAAGTTAGTCGCACCCTGCCAGCGGGAATGAAAAATTAATTTTTAAATTTTAAATCAACATGACTACAGTTGCCATTGACTTCGGCACCAGCAATACGGTTGTCTGCATTCTTAACCCGGATACGCAAACACCAGAAACTTTGAGATTGGGGGAGATGTCCCGCATTTTTAAAACGAAGAATTTGAGCGGAGATGTTCGAGAAATATCTGTAGTACCAACTTTAATCTTTGTGAAGAATGCCGGAGAGTTGGTGTTGGGAGAAAAAGTGCGATCGCAGCGTTTGGGACAATCCCAGCCAGACCGTTTTTTCAAAGCTTTTAAACGCAATTTAGCTGCCGATTTTCAGCCGCCGCCCCGCAATATCGACGGCGAAACCTACACAGCCGAATCAGTAGCCGAACAGTTTATTAAGACTATTTGGAAACAATTATATTTACAAAATATACAGCCAGAAAAAGTAATTTTTACAGTACCCGTCGGAGCATTTGAGCGATATTTAGATTGGTTTCGCGACTTAGGAGAAAGTTTGGGAGTTGCGGAAATTCAGGTAATAGATGAATCCACAGCCGCCGCCCTGGGATATGCAGTAAAACGCCCCGGCTCTCTAGTTTTAGTAGTTGATTTTGGCGGCGGAACTTTAGATTTAAGTTTAGTCCGTACTGCTGTAACCCCCCCCTTACCCCCGCGAAGCTTGGAGGGGCTGGGGGGGGTGCGTGCCGAAGTGTTGGCAAAATCCGATGCTTATGTAGGCGGCGAAGATATTGACATCTGGATTGTCGAAGATTATTTGCGGCAAATTGGTTCGTCGCGGGCAGAAGTCGGCCCAGTTGGCTGGCAAAACTTATTAGAAATAGCGGAAAAATTAAAAATTCAACTTTCTCAAGTTAATGAGGCGAAGGAAAGCTGGTTTGACGATGAAAATTTTATGTCTTACGACTTGCAGCTAAACCGAGACAAGCTTGAGGAAATTCTGGAATCTAGGCAGTTGTTAGAACAGTTGCGGGAAAGTTTAGATGAAGTGCTGAGTATTGCACAGGGAAAAGGTATCGGCAAGGCAGATATTGAACAGGTTTTGCTGGTAGGAGGAACTTCTCTAATTCCGGCTGTATCTAATTTAGTGGTTTCGTATTTTGGGCGGCAAAAAGTCAAAGCTGACAAGCCGTTTGAAGCGGTGGCGCACGGTGCTTTAGGGTTGACACAATTAGCGAGTGTTGACGATTATTTGCGTCACAGCTATGCAATTCGCCTTTGGGAACCTTATGCTAAAGCTTATGCTTATTCGCCGATATTTAGCAAGGAAATGAAGTATCCCTGTCAAAGTTCCGAAGAGTTGACGCTGCAAGTGGCAATTGAAGGGCAAAGGGAAATTCGGTTAGATATTGGAGAAGTTGCGGAGGTATCGCAGGCGGAGGTTATTTTTAATGAAAAAGGGCAAATGACGAGCAGTTGGCTCAACAAACAGACGGATTTTCGGTCTCTGGAAAGCCACCACCAGCAGGTTTGTGTGGCGCATTTGAACCCGCCTGGGGTATTGGGAATTGACAGGGTTTCGGTGAGTTTTGAGGTGGATGAGAGGCGGGTTTTGTTGGCGACGGTGCGGGATTTGGTGACTGGTAAGGTGCTGGTGGAAAAAGGGGCGATCGCCAAACTGCAATAATGGTAAAATTTTTAGATAACATTCGGATCTTGAAATCGCTACTCCACAAACTCTCGTCCTGATGGTGCGCGGACTGAATAATATCGATTAAAATCAAATTTGTGCCGCCATGAAAAAGCAACAAAATAAATTCAGCCACCTGACGGCCATCGAAAGAATTTATCTGTCCTTTCCAGCAAGATTTTTATTAGATAAAAACTTGCTGCAAGGCAAAGTTTTAGATTTTGGGTGCGGCTTGGGCAGCGATGTGAGATTGTTGCAGCAAAAAGGCTTCGATATTACGGGTTATGATCCTTATTATTTCCCGGAATTCCCCGAAGATAAATTCGACACAATCATTTGCTTTTATGTTTTGAATGTTTTGTTTCCCGAAGAACAAGCTAATGTCCTGATGGAAGTTTCGCACCTGTTGAAACCGGGAGGGCAGGCGTATTTTGCGGTGAGAAGGGATATCAAAAAAGAAGGCTTTCGAGAACATTATGTCCACAAAAAACCTACATATCAGTGCATTGTCAAACTTCCTTTTAAGCCAGTTCACCTAGATGAGTCTTGCGAAATTTACAAATACGTGCATTACAATCATCAAAGAAATTCAACTAATAACTGCATATTCTGCAATCCGTATAAAAACCTAATTTTGCTAACTGAATCAGCAACCGCTTATGCGATGTTTGATGGTTATCCCGCCAGCAAAGGTCATGTTTTAATCATCCCCAAGCGTCACGTCGCTAATTATTTTGAACTGCCGTTTCGAGAGCAATCGGCTTGCTGGTTTATGGCTAATAAGGTGCAAGAAATGTTAAGTAAAACCTTTCAGCCTGACGGGTTTAATGTGGGAATAAATATTAATAAACAAGCTGGTCAAAGTCGCACTCACGCGGCTATTCATGTTATCCCCCGTTACAAGGGCGATGCGGCTGGGAATAAAGGCGGAATTAGGTATGTGATTCCCAAGAGTGAAAAATAAAAGTTAGCAAATTGTGAAAGGAATTATTTTTTACTGCAGAGGCGCAGAGAACACAGAGGAATAGAGAAGAGAGGAATTCATAATTTTTGTAAGGATTGTTATATTTGAGCAAACGGCGAGCAAAATAGAGTTAAAATGTGTTTGCAAGGTCTAAAACTACACATTAGCAGTAATTTGGTGTTCTGTTTATGTCTAAGCGCAAAAAGCAAGAATGGCTCAAGGAAACTCTAGAACTCAAAGAAGACCACAATTGGAAGTCAAAGCCGGGAACTCGAATTTTTGTAGCAGGAAGAGGTGCAGTCCGCTTTGATGTCCCGGAAGATTGGCATTTTGAACCGGATACTAATTCGTTCCGGTTTACGGATAAAAAGCCGCCGGATGATGATTGTCGTTTGGAGGTTTCGTTTAATTTGCTACCACCTAATAACTGGGCAGATTTTCCGCTGGTGCCGCTATTACAGAAGGTGGTTGAAGATGATACGCGAAATCCGCTCGCTCCTGGGGACATTATCCAATTGAAGCGGCAAACTGCCCGCATTGTTTGGACTGAATTTAAGTTTATCGATCCTCCAGAACAGCGGGAAGCTTATTCTCGAATCTGTATTGGATTGGGTTCTAATGTTCAGTGTTTGATTACTTTTGATTACTGGGTTGACGATGCAGAGCGTTTGACTCCTGTCTGGGATACGGTGATGGATTCGTTAGTTCTGGGTTTGTTTATTAGCGACCCTCGAACGGGGTTCGCACGTCCAGACTAGACGGATTTTCTGGGAAACTTTCAACCACTAATTTTGCTAAGTGTTGGATTGGCAAGCCACCAGTTAGTAAGTTTAGAACCTAGATTAAACTTTACAACCGCTTTGCCATGAAAATATCTGGCTTGCCAATTCCGTTTGCGTCGGGCATTACTCCGACGATCGCAAAACCCATTTTTTGATAAAATTCGTAGGGATGACCGCGCAAATTTCTAATTTTGGCGATGTGTTCCCAAACGTTAGGATAAAGATTGATGCCTGAAAGAGTTGTTTGATTGTCTTCGTCGTCGGTACCCACCCACAGCACGATCCCTCCCCGGTTTTTAGCTTCTGTTGCCAAATCAGCTACGAGCGATCGACCAATTCCTTGTCCGCGAAATTCTGTTCTCACTACCAGCGGGTGCAGTTCCCAAACATTACCGTCATACTGTTTAATCCCGCCAATCCATCCCAAAACTTGATTGCTGTCGCCGACAGCAATTCGACTGATGCGATCGGCTCCGAAAGATTCTTGCACTTCTTGCAAAGCAGAATTTAGATCGGGCCAAGCATCGGGCCAATGCTCTTTAAAACCTTCAACTATTAATCTAGCTACCTGTTGAATTTTTGGCTCGTCAACCGCACGCAAATCTGTAATTTGTACGTTCATGAATTTACATACTAAATCAAGGATTACGGACTAATACGCTCACAAACCGGATTTTATAACCGGGGTAAACGGCAAAAACTAAATATTATTAATAGTCTTCAGGCTCCTTATGTTCCCAAAGAGAAAAGTTATTATTGGAAAGTTGCGTGAAGCGAAGCTATCCCGCAGGGAATCGCCCGTTAGCGTTAGCGAAGCGATCCGAAGGAAAGCCCTGGAAGAGGATCGCCAATTCCCCGCAAAATACTAACACAAGTGCCGTACAATTATCCCACCATCCGGCATCAACCAACCTGCTAACCCCATGCTTTGCGATTACCTGGTACAAATCCTCACCGCCCGCGTCTACGATGTTGCTCAAGAAACAGCCCTAGAATGCGCCCCCAATCTATCAGCACGACTCAACAATAAACTTTTGCTGAAGCGAGAGGATATGCAGTCGGTGTTTTCCTTCAAACTGCGGGGTGCGTACAACAAAATGGCGCAACTGTCGCCGGATTTGCTAGCACAAGGTGTGATTGCAGCTTCCGCCGGCAACCACGCCCAAGGAGTCGCCCTCGCCGCCCGCCACCTGGGCACTCGCGCGATCATAGTCATGCCCGTAACGACGCCGCAGGTGAAGGTAAATGCGGTGATAGCCCGTGGTGGAGAGGTAGTCTTGCATGGGGATGCTTACGATGATGCTTACGCCTTTGCGCGCCAATTAGAGGCCGAAAAAGGTATGACTTTTATTCACCCTTTTGATGACCCCTACGTGATTGCTGGACAGGGTACGATCGGCATGGAAATTCTGCGGCAACATCAAAAACCAATTCATGCGATTTTTGTGGCAATTGGTGGCGGCGGATTGATTTCGGGAATTGCGGCCTATGTCAAGCGGTTGCGGCCGGAAATTAAGATTATTGGCGTCGAACCGGTGGATTCCGATGCAATGAATCAATCGCTGAAAGCGGGTAAACGGGTGCGTTTGTCGCAGGTGGGTTTATTTGCTGATGGCGTTGCTGTGCGGGAAGTGGGGGAGGAAACTTTTCGGTTGTGTCAGGAGTATGTGGATGAGATTATTTTGGTGGATACGGATGATGTTTGCGCGGCGATTAAGGATGTTTTTGAAGATACGCGATCGATCTTAGAACCTGCTGGCGCTTTGGCGATCGCAGGTGCGAAAGCTTACGTCGAACGCGAACAAATCGCAGGACAAACATTAATTGCTGTTGCTTGCGGCGCGAACATGAATTTCGATCGGCTGCGTTTTGTAGCAGAAAGAGCCGAGTTTGGCGAACGCCGCGAAGCCATTTTTGCAGTCACAATTCCCGAACAAGCTGGCAGTCTCCGCAGGTTTTGCGAGTGTCTTGGCAAACGTAATTTAACTGAATTTAGCTATCGAATTGCAGATGAAAAAGAAGCACATATTTTTATAGGCGTGCAAATTCAAAACCGTGCCGATGCGGTGAAGATAGCCGCCAGTTTTGAAGATTGTGGCTTCAAGACTTTGGATTTAACTGACGATGAATTAACGAAATTGCACGTCCGGCATATGGTGGGCGGGCGTTCGATGCTGGCCAATCATGAATTGTTTTATCGCTTTGAATTTCCCGAACGTCCGGGTGCGTTAATGAAGTTTGTCGGTTCCATGAGTCCTAACTGGAATATCAGCGTTTTTCACTATCGAAATAACGGCGCAGATTACGGGCGAATTGTGGTGGGAATTCAAGTACCGCCCGATGAGATGAAGGAGTGGCAGGCTTTTTTGGATACGCTAGGCTATCAGTATGGCGATGAGAGTCAGAATCCGGCGTATAAGCTATTTTTGAGGTAGGGTTTTTTGGGAAAGTTACCCTCTTTATGAAGTTTAAACCGGGGCAACCAGGGAAGGATTGCCCCTACAAAAACGAATTACTTGCAACGCGAGACTAAGAAATCTGCCGGATAATGAAGCTGCTAAGTATAATTAAGCAAAGAACACTAAATTTTGATATTTTTATGCAAACACCACAAAGTGAGCAAATACCGGGAACTTTAATACAAAGTCTTTATGAAACAGATTTTTATGCTTGGACTCAGGAACAAGCAAAACTCCTCAAACATCGAGAATGGAGTCAAATTGACCTACCTAATTTAATCGAGGAGATTGAGTCATTGGGAAAACAACAACGCGCCGAATTAAGAAACCGCTTGAGCATTTTGATTGGACATTTGCTTAAATGGGAATATCAAGTATCAAAAAGAAGTCGCAGTTGGGTGAATACAATTTCCATCCAGCGTATCGATATATTAGAGTTACTCAAAGAAAATCCAAGTCTCAAACCTTACCTACAAGAAGCTCTCCAGACAGCTTACATCAAAGGAATGGCATTAGCTTCTGGAGAAACAAATCTGCCGCGAAAAACTTTTCCAGAGAATTGTCCGTATGTGTTGGAAGACATTTTTAGCGAGGCTTTTTATCCTGGTGAACCTGCAACAGATGATGTGATGGAATGAGAGCGATATTAGTTTTTTAATTAGGGCGATCGCACTTGGGTTTTCTGGTTAGGGCGATCGCTCTTCGCACACCACAATCCATTCTGGTTTTATCCAACGCGGGAAACCCGCGCTGCTGCAATTAGCGGTTGTCCATCCTCGATCACCGCGCGAAAGTAGCGCTGCACGGGCTGGGGTAAATCGGCGATTTCCCGCGCATCAAATGTGAGAGGTTTAATCGGCGATCGATCGCGCAGCTTCCAGATTGGCTCGCAGTTCCTTGGTACCGAGATGCCAGCGGTATGCTCCCAGGGCGATCGCGCCAACAATGCCAACTACAAGCGCGAGGATAATTAGTACGATCGCCGATCGCCACATGGTGATTCCTCTTGGTAGGTAAAAACGAGTTAATCAAGCGCGAGTCTTAAACCCATCGACCCACTACAACTCTCAGCGTTCCATCTGCCAAAGTTTCCTCTTCTTCAACATTAAAACCCTCTGACTGCACCGCCGCCATCAAACTTTTGCGCGCGTATTTTTGACTAATTAAATTGATAAATTCCTGCTGATTAATTCGAGCGCCCCAAAAATCCGCCACCAATTCGTAATCCTCTCCGTTGCGGCGAAAACCCAAATCGTAACCATTGGATTGCCGAATCACGTACTCCGCATTAGTTTTGTCACCCCGATAACCCCGTACCTGCACATTGGACTCTACTTGATAACCTAACTCTTCCAACACTTGATGCAGCAGTTCGCCGTTTTTGATCTGAACCTTGATAGTTGTGAAGTGTGACATATCACTTTCGGATTTTTGTGTAAAACGCTGATTTGATTATAATAGCATAAACTGCAACAGTCAATAAGCTAGAACTTGCGCTCTTAAACGAGGTTTGAGCGTCAGCGAAAGCAGCCAGGTTACAAGCCCCCGGATTCATCTGTGCAGAAATTAAAAACATAGTATCCGATAACAATTCCCCAGATTCATCCGTGAGTTCGCTTTCTTCAATTATCCAATTCTTCAAATCTAAAATCTAAAATCTAAAATCTAAAATCGTATGATGGCCGACAATCCTAACCAACCCAGAGAATATGATGCCGTCCTCGGCGTTCAAAGTCAAATCCCGATCGCCGACGCTGTTTTGGGAGGCATCGCCGGGGTCAAGCAGCGCTTCAACAGTCCTAGTATCGAGTCGCGGATTGCCGCTGTTAAAGATGCTCCTAAATACGGAGGCGCTGGTTTAAATTTAGCAATTGAGGCGCTGCTTGACCCCGCACCAGAAGTGCAGCGAGTTGCTTATTTAATGTTGCGATCGAGGACAGAACCTTTAGTCAGCCAAGCTTTAAAAGAATTCGTCCCTTACAAGCTTTTTGACTGCATCCGCACGGTCAAAACTGGGACAAATGTTGCGATTAGTCCCGGAGGATTTCGCACGGCGAGTTTGCACGGCAAAATAATTAGAATTTGCGATGTAGATACAGGAGAAATACTCTATACTGTTGACAAGTATCCCCGCGCTCAAGAAACTTTTGTATTTTGCAAAGAAAGCGAAGTTTTTGTGAGAAGCAGAAATACTCCGAAACACCGTGCGATCGAAATTTGGCAAGCAGGAGAATTGCGGCATACTTCCCTCGGACATGAAGAGGAAATTAGCGCAATTGTCATCAGTCCCGACAGTCAAGTTATCGCCAGCGGTTCGGCAGATACTACTATCAAAATTTGGAATTTAGAGACGGGAAAGTTAATCTGTACTTTTGGTAATCATTTAACTTGGGGAGCTGATCAAGCAAGAATTATTAGTCTTGCTTGTAGCCCGATCGCACAAACTCTCGCTAGCAGCAGTTCTGACGGTACATTTAAACGGTGGAGTCTCCGCAGCAAAGCAGGAATTGTTAGTCTTGCTTTCAGCCCGATCGCACAAACTCTCGCTAGCAGCAGTTCTGACGGTACAATTAAACTGTGGAACCTCCGCAGCAGAGAGTGCTCTCAAACAATTAAGGGTTACGCGAATTGTCTGGCTTTGAGTCCAGACGGGCAGACTTTAGCTACTGGCGGCTGGGACAGAAATATTCAACTGCGGCAGCTATCGAATCCAGATAGTTCAATCACTTTGGCAGGGCATTTTAACTCGATAAATGCGATCCTCTTTAGTGCCGACGGACACACTGTTGTCAGTGCTAGTGCCGATGGTAATATCAAATTTTGGAATGCCAGTACCGGCGAAAACTTTTACACTCTCAGCGGACATCAAAGCTCTGTTACTTGTCTTACTTTTAGCAGCGATGGCGAAACTATTATCAGTGGTAGTATAGACAAAACTGTCAAAATTTGGGGAGTGAATTGAAGGAAGTTCGGCAACGAGCACTGTACAAGATGTAACGGATGGAAGAAAGAGGGAAGAGGGAAGAGGGAAAAAGGCAGAAGGCAGAAAGAAGAAGGAAGAAGGAAGAAGGCAGAGGCGATACGCATGGGAAAAGTTCAATTAAGCGCGTCCTAACCGTCGGGGGCGCTGGCTATATTTACAAATTCCAGATTCCAGGTTCCTCGGTGCGTGAATATACGCAAACAAATATAATAAATTTACCATCCCAGTTCTTGTGCAAGCCGAGGATTGCGGAACTTCTTTTTGCACTACTACGAATAATTCCCGTAAAAATACCGACGGGTAGGTATTATTCAGCTTATTATCAATTTGTTAACTGTCGCCGGAAAACCTGAGCGATCCGCAATTTCTGAATCCTTTAAAGTAGCTTTAATATATCGGATCTTGGTCGGATGAGTATTCCTGCTAATTGTAATATTTGACTGAAAAAGTTTATGCTTAAAAGATAGGCTGGGGTTAAATATACAGTGCGCCCTAGAGTAACCATGTCACACTGCAACCAATCCATCTGTCGTTCCCGCAATCTCGCAGAAATGTGCGATACTGCTGCCAGTTGGCAGCAAAAAGCCGATCGACTAACGGTAGAATTAAACACCACCCAGGATCTGCTTCATGCAGAAATCGATCGGCTCAAACAAGCCAACGAAACCCTTCACGCCGCCGTCAGTTGTGCCCCAATTTTCCTGTGGGCAACAGACAGAGAAGGCAAGTTAACCCTTGCAGCAGGGAAAGGATTAGAAAATTTGGGACTCAAACCAGGTACAAGTGTCGGGCGATCGATTTTTGAAGTTTACAGCAGCCAGCCAGATATCTTAGAAAATATTGCTGAGGTACTAGCAGGAAACGATCGCACTTGGAACATCCGAGAGAAGCATTTTATTCACGAAATTCGATCGGCAGCCCTGCGAGATGGAAACGGCGAAGTTGTCGGCGCAGTCGGTGTGTCTACTCAAATTACCGAGCGCGAGCACTCCATTGCCACTCTGAAAACGGCAAATCAAGAATTAGAAGAGAGACTTCAGCAGCAGACGGCAGTCTTCAATGCAGCACTTGCCGAAAGCGAAAAAAAGTACCGTAACCTCGTAGAAACCTCCCAAGAATTGATTTGGTCGATCGATATTGAAGGCCTCTTGACTTTTGTCAATTCCGCCGCCAAACGCATCTACGGTTACGAACCGCCAGAAATGATCGGACGCCGCTTCTCCGATTTTTTAGTTCCTCAGCAAGAAAGTAGACCAAGAGAAATATTTGCCCAACTTTTAGCGAGAACCAAAGTTCAGCCACAAACCGCTAATTCTCCTTACGAAACAGTACACATTCGCAAGGACGGTACTCCCGTTCACCTGCGCGTCAACAGCATAGTCAACCAAGCTGAAAACGGCGCTATTTTAGGCTTGTGCGGAACGGCGACAGATATTAGCGACCATAAGCGATCGGAAGAAGCACTCAAAGAAGCTACAGACCAACTTCGCGCCGTCTTGGATGCCGTACCCGGACTGATTTCTTGGATAAGTTCAGATTTGCGGTATATAGGAGTCAACCAGCACTTAGCAACCTCATTCAACCTGTCTCCTGAAAGCTTTGTCGGTCAAGAAATCAACTTTCTCGACAAAGGCTCAACTTTCGGAGAACTGATCCGAATTTTTTTTGACAGTTCCTCTCAGCAAACCTGCCAAGAAATAGAAATAGAAATTAACGGTTTCGTCCGCAACTATTTGATAGTAGCTCAGAAATATCATCAGGGAACCGCAGCAGTTTCTGTAGGAATAGACATTACCGACCGCAAGCGTGCAGAAGCTCTCAAAAACCAATTGATATGCTCGCTGCAAGAATCAGAACACAAATTTCGCAGCCTTTATGAAGCCACCAGTGACGCAGTAATGTTGCTTGATGAAAAAGAGTTTTTTGACTGCAATCCAGCTACCTTAAAATTATTTTGCTGTAGCAACACAAAACAATTTTACGGCAAGAAACTGAGCGACTTTTCCCCACAATTTCAGCCTAGCGGACAAGACTCATCCAGTCTAGCAATACAGAGAATATCGACAGCAATGCAAACAGGTAGCTGTCGCTTTGACTGGGTACACAAACGACTCGACGGTTCAGAATTTCCTGCTGAAGTGCTGTTAAATGCAATGGAAATTAACGGACGAAAAGTAATTCAAGCAGTAGTGCGGGATATTACAGATCGCAAGCGCGACGAAGATGGCATTAAAGCATCCCTTGCAGAAAAAGAAGTTCTCCTCAAAGAAATTCACCACCGTGTCAAAAACAACCTCCAAGTTATTTCCAGTTTGCTCAAACTTCAGTCCCGCTATATCCAAGACAGCCACGTTAGTGAAATGTTAAAAGAAAGTCAAAACCGAGTCAGATCAATGGCCCTGGTTCACGAACAATTGTATCAATCCAAAGACTTGTCAAACATTGACTTTGCTGAATACATTCAAAATCTCGCCCACAATTTATTCCAAGCTTATGAAAATCATGCAGAAGGCGTCAATTTGCAAACAAATATTGCGCCGTGTTCTCTCAATATTGATACGGCAGTTCCTTGCGGGTTAATTATCAACGAGCTTGTGACAAATGCCCTCAAATATGCTTTTAAAGGGCAAGTTAAAGGTAAAATTAACATAGATTTCACTTTAGATAATAACAGAGTTTGCGTGCTAACCGTGAGCGATAGCGGAATTGGTTTGCCTCAAGATTTAGATTATCGAAAAGCCCGAACGTTGGGTTTGCGACTGGTCGGGTCTTTAGTTAAGCAAATCCGGGGGGGAATAGAACTGTTAGAAACTGCTGGCACGACTTTTAGAATAACCTTTTCTCAACCCAAATTGCACTCTGAGGAGAAAATTTAGTGTCAAACAAAAAAATTCTGATAGTTGAAGACGAGAGCATCATTGCGGAAGACATTTCCGACAGTTTGATATCTCTAGGGTATAGAATAACTGGGATGGTCTATTCGGGAGAAGAAGCAATTGAATCGGCAGCCAAATTGCGCCCGGATTTAGTTTTAATGGATGTTAATCTGCAAGGAGAAATCGACGGCATTACAGCAGCCGAAGAAATTCGCTTGCGCTTTCAAATTCCGGTAGTTTATCTAACAGCTTATGCCGATGAAACTACTTTGCGACGAGTCAATAGTACAAAACCGTTCGGCTATATTGTCAAGCCATTTGAAGAGAAAAACTTGCACACAACTATTCAACTGGCACTCTACCGACATCAGTATGACAGCTTAACCAACCTGCCGAATCGTTCATTTTTGCGAGAAAAGTTAAGTCGAGTATTAGATGGTCAAAAAGAATTGTCAGGAGTCGTACCAGTTGTTACGCTTAGCTTAGATAAAATCAACCGCATTAACAGTACCTGGGGACACGATATCGGCGACTCGGTGCTTTGCAGCATCGCCCAGCGGCTAACTAACTGCATGGAAAACATTACTATTGTTGCTCGTTTGGAAGCAGCAGAATTCGCACTGATTCTTAAACCAGTTGCACAAAAACAGGATGTGGCTAAGATTGCTCAAAACATTTTAGATATTGTATCCCAAGGTATGATTGTCAAAGATTGCGAAGTCTCTGTCACTGCTAGTATGGGGATCTGCTTGTATCCTGGGGACGGCACCGACGGAGATGAAATGCTGAAAAATGCTTATATAGCAATGTATCAATCTCAGCAGAAAGGCGGGAATAATTATCATTTTTATACGAAAAAAAATGCTAATTTTTTCATCAATACACTTCTTCAAGAAACTTCCCTGCGCCATGCTTTAAAAAGCTCAGAATTTGAAATCTACTATCAGCCACAAATAGCAATTAAAACAGGTAAAATTATTGGTGCTGAAGCTTTGGTGCGTTGGAATCATCCAGAACGGGGGCGAGTTTCCCCTGGGGAATTTATTCCAATGGCTGAAGAAATGGGCTTGATTGCGCCGTTGGGCGAATGGGTATTAGAGACTGCTTGCAGGCAAACTAAAACATGGCAAAGAGCAGGTTTACCGCCTCTGCGAGTGGCAGTTAACGTGTCAGCCCGTCAATTCGAGCGCAAAAATTTCACGAAAAGAGTCAGGGAGATATTAACAGAAACCGATCTCGATCCCAAGTGTTTGGAATTAGAACTGACTGAAAGTCTTGTTTTGCAAGACGAAATTGCAGCAGCTAAAGCTTTTAGGGTGTGGAAAGAGCAGGGGATTAGGATAGCAATTGATGATTTTGGAATGGGATATTCTTCTTTGAGTTCTCCGAAACGATTTCCGTTGGATGCGATAAAAATTGACAAGAGTTTTATTCGCGATATTGCGGACGATCGCCAAAATGCAGCGATTACAATAGCCATTATTCAAATGGCACACCACATGAACATGACTGTGATTGCTGAGGGGGTAGAAAATGAGTCGGAACTTGCTTTTTTGTGCGATTACGAGTGCGACGAAATTCAAGGTTATTTTTTCAGCAAAGCTCTACCAAGCGGTGAGTTTGAAGCGCTACTGAAAAGCGATAAGTGCTGGGATTTACATCAATTCCGGTTGCAATCCTCCGGAATAGTTGACTGTTGACTGTTGACTGTTGACTGTTGACTGTTGACTGATGACTAATGACTGATGACTGATGACTAATTCAAAAGATACGATCGCCCAACCAACTTCCCAGCCACAGCCCAAAACCGGAAGTAGCCACCAACAGGATAAACGTATAAAGCCCGCTTCCGTTGTGGATCAACCTTTCTGCAGCTACCATCCGCGCCACCACTCCAGCAATAATGCCGATCGCAGCCCAAGCCCCATAAACACTCTTAGACCCGGCGATAGCCAAGGCTTGGACGATCGCCCCCGAACCTGCCCCAGCAAAAGCCCCCGCCCACGCCCCAATCCCCAGCCCGATCGCACCAGAGAACCCGACGGGGCCGCCAGAATTGACGCCTACTTCCGTCGCCAAACCACACGTCAAGCCGACAATCGCCCAACACACGGCAGCCACCAACGCCTTGGCCCAATCCCCAGAACCAGTTCCAGCCATCAATCCCACCAGTGTCACCACTCCCGCCACGGCCAAAACAGCAGCCACAGCCCGAGACTCGGCCTCGGAACTGGCGATCGCCCCCAAACCAGCCCCAACTGCGCCCCAAGCAGCCCCTGTGACCATTCCTCCCGCCTGAAAACCGGCGATCGACCCCCCTACCGCCCCAGCCAAAACTAACGCCGCCAGCCACACTCTAGGCGTTGCCGAGCCCTCCGCCAGCAAAATCGCGGCCCACAGCCAATCTGCACCGCAGATTAAAGCCCACATCCACAGCGGGGCGTCTGATACCGTCAAAATCCAACCGGTCAAAGCGTAACTCGCCACGGCGATTGCCAGCGGCCACCAAGGGAAGCTTGAATAGTGTTGAGATGGTCGCACTTCCCTCGGCGCGCTTCGGGGTTTTGAGTATTGAGTTGAAAATTCTGTTTTCCTTCTGGAAGTAAGCTTTCGATAGTTTTGAGATGGCCGTGCTTTCCTCGCAACGATTCGCCCTGGTTGCTTTGTGCCCCGCCACGCTGGACCATTGTGAGTGGTAAATCGTTTCTTTCTTGAAGAGGTTTTTTGAGTTAGAAATTTTTTGGAGGCGGCTTTTGGGCGGGTTTGACGGCGCTGGGAACCAGGCCTGGCTGCTGATTTTCCAGAACGCCTTCTCAGCGGCTTTTCCGGCGCCGGCGGGGGTGGCTGCTGAAACTGTTGTTCGATCGACTTTGATTCAGGCTGACTCAGAAACAACACCAACTGCTGGTAAGCTTCATTAATTTCTGTTAATCTTTGGTTAGCTTTTTGTTGCAGGCGGTCATTGTGGGCAAACCGATCGGGATGCCACACAAACGCTAAATCCCTGTAAGCGCGCTTAATTTCTTCTAGGGAACTTCCTGGCTCAATTTCGAGGATTTCGTAGCATCGGTTAATGTCAGCCATAGGCTTCGGGCAGGTGTTTGTAAATTCGCGTGAAGCGAAGCTATCCCGTAGGGAATCCTACTTAACATCTTCTACTATTCTCAGCCAAGCTGCACAGTAAGCCGAGATCCGATCGAGTGTCAAGCGTCCTCAAGTCTGCGGGCCATCCTTCCGGTCGATCAATGCAGGCGGACAACTGAGTACAATGAGAAAATCCTTTCGTGCGATCGGTATTTGTGTCTGTGTCGGCAAATCAAGCTCCCATCTTCATCTTAGTTGACGGCCACTCCCTGGCCTTTCGATCCTACTTCGCCTTTGCCAAAAGTCGAGACGGAGGCTTGCGAACTACGACGGGCATTCCCACCAGCGTCTGTTTTGGCTTTCTCAAGTCGCTGCTGGAAGTAATGGCCGCCCACGACCCCCAGTACATGGCGATCGCCTTTGACCTCGCCACACCCACTTTTCGCCACGAAGCAGACGAAACTTACAAAGCCGGTCGTGCCGAAACTCCCGAAGATTTTATTCCCGATATCAAAAACCTGCAAGAACTCCTCAGCTATTTGAATTTACCTGCAATAACTGCTCCAGGCTACGAGGCGGACGATGTTTTGGGAACTTTGGCAAACAAAGCCAGCGCGGCCGGTTATCAGGTCAAAATCCTCACGGGCGATCGAGATTTGTTTCAATTAGTAGAAACCGAAAAACAAATCAGCGTATTATATTTGAGTACCGATGAACTCAGGCGATCGGGCAAAGGCAAATCCCAAGAATACGGCCCGGAAGAAGTCAAAGCCAAACTCGGTATTTTGCCCGAACAAGTAATAGATTACAAAGCTCTCTGCGGCGACAAATCCGACAACATTCCCGGAGTCAAAGGCATCGGCGACAAAACCGCCCTGCAATTGCTGGAGGCTTACAATTCCCTTGATGGAATTTATGCAGCCATCGACGAGATTAAAGGAGCAACTAAGAAAAAGCTAGAAGAAGGCAAAGAAGCTGCTTATCATTCTCAACGCATGGCAACAATTGTCCAAGACGTGCCATTAGAAATCAACTTAGAAAATTGCCAGCTTATCGGTTTTGACGAATCAGCCTTGATTCCCATGCTGGAAAAGTTGGAATTTAAAACCTTTTTAAGCAAAGTTAAACAAATTCAAAAGCGTTTTGGTGGTGTAGAAGAGAAGGAAAAACAAGAAGAATCCTCCTCAAACACCCTAGAACAGCAATTGGAGGGTGTAGAAAAGCCATTGGAACAGGGCGGGCAAGATGCCCAACCCCTACTCCCCACAATAGATAAGTCACCTCCAACTTCTGAAAGTTCAGAAGAAAACGCCTTATCCTTTTGGAGTCATAATGATACCAAAGCCGCCCAGCAAGCAAACAAATTACCCATTAAACCCCGAATAATTCAAACAATCGAACAGCTAAACGAATTAGTTCAACTGCTGCAAACCTTCACCGACAAAGCCTCACCCGTGGCGTGGGATACCGAAACCACCGCCATCGAACCGCGAGACGCCGAATTAGTCGGAATTGGCTGCTGTTGGGGAACTGGTGAAGAGGATCTCGCTTACATTCCTACGGGACACAAAACGGGCAAAAACTTGGACAAAGCCACAGTTTTAAATGCTTTGCGTCCGATTTTGGAAAGCGAGAATTATCCCAAAGCGCTGCAAAATGCTAAGTTCGATCGATCGATCCTGCGTTGTCAAGGAATTAAACTAGCAGGAGTCGTCTTCGACACCATGCTAGCCAGTTACGTACTCAATCCCGAAACTAGCCACAGCCTCAGCGAATTGTCAAAGAAATATTTAGGAATTGTTGCCAAAAGTTACAATGAATTAGTACCGAAAAACAAAACAATTGCTGACATCAGTATTGTAAAAGTAGCCGACTACTGCGGCATGGATGTTTACACTACATTTCAGTTAGTAGGTAAACTTAGAGCAGAATTGAAGGAAGCTGATAAAACTAGCTTTCCCGGAAAAACTTTGGAGGGGTTATTGCTGGAAGTAGAACAGCCCCTAGAACCAGTTTTAGCAGAAATGGAATATCAGGGAGTTCGCATAGACACAGGATATCTTAAAGAACTCTCCAATCAAATGGAACCGGAATTAGCAGCAATTGAGCAGGAAATTTATAATGCCATACCTCTTGAGGATTTCAAGGCTTATCTCGCCGAAAAAATCGAACATATCGAACCAACTTTAGGCACGGTTCCTCAGAAAGTTTACGAGACTGTGCCCAGTGCAATTTTAAAGCCTTATCTCAAGAAAATATTGCCAAAAAATAACCTGGATTTAGCTGAAATTAAGCAGAAAGTTGACAACACAGCACCCAGTGAACTTTTAAAGTTGAACTCACCATCCCAGTTGAGCGAACTGCTGTTTGACATACTCCAGCTAAACACCAAAAAGTCTCGTAAAACTGCGACAGGCTTCTACTCCACCAATGCTGACTTCCTAGAAAATTTGCAAGGAGACCATAAGGTTGTCGATGCTATCTTAGATTACCGTACCCTGCAAAAGCTTTATTCTACCTATGTAGATGCTATACCGAAGCGGGTGCGTCCCGATACTCAGCGATTGCATACTGATTTCAATCAAACTGTTACAGACACAGGTCGTCTGTCTTCTTCTAATCCTAATTTGCAGAATATTCCCATCGGTACGGAATTTTCTAAGCAAATTCGCAAGGCTTTTTTACCGGAAGAAGGTTGGCTGATGGTGTCGGCTGACTATTCTCAAATTGAACTGCGAATTTTGGCTCACTTGAGTCAAGAACCTGTGTTAATTGAAGCTTACCAAAATAACCGAGATGTGCATACTGTGACGGCTCAACTGCTGTTTGAAAAGGAGGAAATAACTCCCGACGAGCGCAGGTTTGGCAAAACGATTAATTTTGGCGTAGTTTACGGTATGGGGGCGATTAAGTTTGGCAAATCGATGGGTAAAAGCGCAGCAGACGGCAAGGAATTTATTAAGCGATTTAACGAGCGTTACAGTAAAGTTTTTGAATATTTGGAGAAAGTAAAAAAAGAGGCGATCGCCCTCGGATACGTTACCACAATACTCGGCCGCCGCCGTTACTTAAACTTCGAGAGCGAAAGCCTCCGCGACTTAAAAGGCCGCAATCCCCAAGACATTCACTCCGATAGGCTTAAATCTCTCAGCAGAGATGACGCCCAATCTTTGCGGGCAGCAGCTAACGCTCCCATTCAAGGTTCCAGTGCTGATATCATTAAACTTGCCATGATTGAGGTAGACAAAATTTTGCAAAACTATCAGGCGCGGCTACTGCTGCAAGTTCACGATGAATTAATCTTTGAAGTCCCTCCCGATGAATGGGAAGAATTGCAACCAAAAATTAGAAGTGCGATGGAAAGTGCTCCGACAATTATAAGTGCGATGGAAAATGCTCTGCCCAAAAATACAAGTGCGATGGAAAATGCGCCCGGTATGGTACCGCTGATAGTTGACATCCACGCTGGGCAAAATTGGATGGAAACTAAATAAAACACAGAAATATGAGCCAACTTAAAATTGCCATTTTCCCAAAAATAAAAACCTTAAGTGCAGTTGCTGTGCTATTGCTACTATTCGGGTGTCCACAAAAGTTCGCACCGAATAACTATGCTGTCAAGCGAGTCAGCGACGGCGACACCCTTGTCGCTAGCGATGCCGCCGGGAAAGATATCAAAGTGCGTTTTGCCTGTGTAGATGCACCGGAAGTGGCGCACACCAATGCTGAAAAAAATAGCAAAGCAGCAGCAAAGAAAAATCAATTTAAGTGGGGAAATCTAGCCCACCAAAGAATGCAGCAGCTTGTCAAAAAAGGGGGCGACCGCGTTGTTTTGACAGTCACCGATACTGACCGTTACGGTCGCAAAGTTAGCGAAGTTCGCTTGCCAAATGGTACATTTGCCCAAGAAGTTTTGATCCGCGAAGGATTAGCAATGGTTTACCGTCCTTACTTGAAAAACTGTCCGAGTGCAAGTATTCTGGAACAAGCGGAAGCCGAAGCTAAGAAAAATCGCCGCGGCGTTTGGGGAGATTCTAAATTTGTTCCCGCGTGGAAATTTCGGAACAGTGATAAATGATGGGAAGAAAGCCCTCCGACTTCGCGATCGGGTAAAAAAAAGGAAAATGGTAGGAGTACGAGCTAAGTCTTGCCTTCGGAGTTTTGTTAGTCTAGTAGAGCCACAAGTTTCAACCTATTTGTATATTGACAGGGACAAGATTATGTTGTTGGGGTGGAATCGGGGAACCTTTATCAGACATTTACAGTCTTGGAGTCACTCCGGTTTTTTTAAACCCCGTCTATACTATAAATCCTAGGTTTAGCTGCTCCGCATCGGCCCAGGAAGCGGGTTTCTAGATACCGATGCCGATCGTCCTAATTTAGTACAATACAATCAGGACGAGGTTCTGCTCCTACGGTCTGCAATCTGTGGAGTTTCGGCGATAGCTGACGCCAGATTCATCTAAAACCAGACATGAGTTCGATCGCACTTTTGTCCCAGCTTTTTTTAGGAAAAGTCAACAAATGTGATAGGCTCCAGATAAACTAATAGACTGCTGACAAAAGCGGTCTATTGCAATCACCCAAAATTAACTTTAAGGGACATCAATGAATTTCAAACATCTGGTTATTTCCGGCCTTGCCCTGCTCCTCGGTACTACAATCGTAGGAAATGCTATTGCTCAAGAACTGACCGAAAACGAAAAAACGGTTATTTGTCGCTTGAAAACAGAAGTTGACCAGCGGAAAGGCAACGGTCAAAAATTAGTATTTGTGCCGTTGCTCGGTCAAGTTCGCAACCAAGTTTCATCTCCTTTTAGAGCGACGCTGCATCCTAATGTGGAGTATGTTTTTGTTGCCACTTGCGACGGAAATTGCCAGGATTTAAACTTATCTCTTAAGGATGCAAGCGGCCAGGAAATAGCTGTGAGTCAAAAGACAGGCGAACTGGCGTCAATCTCTTTTACTCCCCCATCCCAAGGTGAATATCAAATCAGTGCTAAGCCTGGGGAATGCAAGACGGCAGAGGGTTGCAGTTACGGCATGGGAATCTTCGTTCCTGCCTCTGCGAGCGTACCTAATGCTTCAAGAATTCCTGCTGAGATAGCACAATTTCAACTTTGCCAGTAGGGGAACAGCTATAGAGTTGTGGGTTGCGAGTAGAGTAGAGTTATGAATTAGAAATCTAACTCATAACTTGCAACTTATAACTCGCCACTCACAATATCGCAACCACGCCCGACGGTGAGCACGTTCTTAATTACTGAAATGCTCCCTTTGACTATTTCTTCCTTCTTTCTTCTTCCTTCTGCTATAATTTGTTACGCATAACTCCTCCAAACTGTCAAGCCGATCGAGCTGTGGAACCCTGCAAAGGCCCAATAACTGCCGAAAGCGGGCTTGAAGCCAGAACTTTATTTACCCTCAGACAGGCATCAATTAGAATATAGATGGTGCCTCTCAAAGGTGACGAGTACATTGCCCATGTCTTTAACCTTAGCTTTGAAAAATCAACTGCAGAACCGTCCTCAAATAGGGTTGAAAAGTCTGTTGGGCCGCTTGGGTATCAGGCAGAAAATCGGCTGCGGATACGCATTGGTCATTGGTATTGCCGTTTTGGGTGCTGTGGCGGGACGGGGAGTAGAATCCTATCACAAGCAGCAAGTTAGAGAAAAACTAGCGCTCGACCGAGATAAAGCGGAAATCCTGACAAACCTCAACAACACGGTGCAGGAAGTCAGAATTCAGCAGCAAGAGCTGGCGAGTCTGACGGCCAAACCGCAAATTTTCGATAGCCAACGCTCGGAATTCCTGACTCGCGTTGCTCAGATGAGCGGCATCCTCGAACAACTGCAAACCTCGTCGCCTACGAAGAATCCCGAGGTTGCCAAAGACTACCAACAGCTTCAACAGTTCGCTCAAGTCAACGGCAAAACCGTAGAATCATACTTTCAACAAGTACAAAAATTGTTGGCTGCTGCCAAATTATCTGCTTTGAATCCGAAGCAGCAGCAGGCTTTGGGGCAAAACTTGAACAATTTTGTGGCTGGCGAAACTGCTTTGAAACTCAAACAGTTTTCCGAGGATTCAGCCCAACTGGCCGCCAACTTTCGGGAGAAAGCAGATGAGGCATTGAGAACCTACGAAAATGCCGAAAAACTCGGAACTCTCATTCTCGTTTGCTCTCTCTTGATATCAGGTGCGATCGCAGCAATTCTAGCAGCATACACCAGCGGGGCGATCGCTCGCTCCTTAGAAGCCACCACCCTCATCGCTCAGCGAGTGACAGAAGAATCTAACTTTGACCTGCAAGTACCCGTCACTACTTCCGACGAAGTGGGAATGCTAGCAATCTCCCTCAACGAACTGATCCAAAGAGTAGCTGAATACACCGAAGAATTGCACGAAGCAAAAGTAGCCGCCGAAGCTGCCAACCGCTCGAAAAGTGCATTTCTCGCCAACATGAGCCACGAACTACGCACCCCCCTCAACGCCATCATTAACTACAGCGAAATGCTGCAAGAAGATGCTCAAGATTCCGGTTCAGAAGACTTTCTCCCGGACTTAGAAAAAATTCAAACCGCAGGCAAACACCTGTTAGATATGATTAGCGACATCCTCGACATTTCCAAAATAGAAGCCGGTCACGTCACGCTTTATTTGGAAAACTTCGACGTGGCGACCATGATTGAAGAAGTGATGACTACTGCTCAACCGCTAGTAGAAAAGAAAGGCAATTCTTTAGCACTGAAAACCAAAGGCGAACTCGGCACAATGTACGCCGATCAACCGAAAGTGCGGCAAATTCTCCTTAATTTGCTCAGCAATGCTGCCAAGTTTACCGAAAAAGGCGTCATTACTATCGGCGTGGAAAGAATGAAAATTGAAAAATCAAGACCGACCAAACAAAATAAAAATAATGATTTTCAATCGGGTTCAAGCTACACTTCTCAAGTTTTAATGTTTCGAGTCAGCGACACCGGAATCGGCATGACGGACGAGCAATTAGAGCAGATATTCAAACCTTTTACCCAAGCTGATGCTTCGACTACCCGCAAGTACGGAGGCACGGGTTTGGGATTGACAATTAGCCAGCGTTTGTGTCAAATTCTCGGCGGCGAAATTAGCGTTGAAAGCGAGGATGGTAAGGGTTCAACTTTTATTGTCAGTCTCCCGGAACGGGTAGTTATGCAAGCATAAAGTCAGGCAAGATATTGATTTTGACACGGATACACATATTAATTATTGAGCATTCGTCAATAGTCAGGAGGCAGATATTCAAGGAAAAAGAAAGAGGGAGGAATGAAGAGGGAAATTTTAAAATGTATTGATATAGCAACCGCCAAGGCGATGAGGGCATAAAGTGTAAATAGCCTCAATTGCCGTGCGATCGCAAAACCCATCTCCAAAGTTCTACTCTTAAATATTAATACTTCGGATAGTTTTTGATTACCAGTCGTAGAATAAGGGTTTCAAGGCTTTAAGGCGATCGAGCTACCAACGGAAAATCGAGGGTTTCAGACTACGAAATAAAAACAGTTCGGACTATTGAAATATCAGAGCTTATGAATATTACTCGCGTCTCAGTGGACTCAGCAGGCAATCAGGGCAATCGAGGGCCATTGGGCATCTTTTCCTCTGCTTCCATTTCGCCCGACGGGCGGTTTGTGGCGTTTGAATCTCCAGCATCCAACCTCGTGCCGGGGGACACTAACGCTAGCGAGGATGTCTTTGTGCGGGACACGCTAGCCAATACCACCACCCGTGTCTCTGTTGACTCAGCAGGCAATCAGGCGAACGAGGACTCCTTTGACCCCTCTATTTCAGCCGACGGGCGGTTCGTGGCATTTTGGTCTGTTGCCACCAACCTCGTGCCGGGGGATACTAACGCTAACTCTGACATCTTCGTGCGGGACACGCTCACCAATACCACCACCCGCCTCTCTGTAGACTCAGAAGGCAATCAGGCGGACGATCAGACGTACTATGGCTCCATCAACCCTTCCATCTCAGCCGACGGACAGTTTGTGGCATTTGAGTCAAAGGACTCCTATCTCGTGCCGGGGGATACTAACGAAACCTACGACATCTTCGTGCGGGACACGCTCACCAATAGCACCACCCGCGTCTCTGTAGACTCAGCAGGAAATCAGGGGAACAATACCTCCGTAGACCCATTAACACGCTACGACGACTTTAGACGCAGCGGGTCTCAAAACTCCTCCATCTCATCCGACGGGAGGTTTGTGGCGTTTCAATCATATTCTTCCAACCTTGTGCCGGGGGATACTAACTATAGCCCTGACATCTTTGTGCGGGACACGCTTACCAATACCACCACCCGTGTGTCAGTAGATTCAGCAGGCAATCAGGGGAACGGGGAGTCCTACAATCCCTCTATTTCAGGCGACGGGAGGTTTGTAGCGTTTAGATCTGATGCCTCCAACCTCGTGCCGGGGGATACTAACGAAACCTATGACATCTTCGTGCGGGACACGCTCACCAATACCACCACCCGTGTGTCAGTAGATTCAGCAGGCAATCAGGCGAACGGCGACTCTTCCAACGCGTCCATTTCTGCCAACGGGCGCTTTGTGGCCTTTTATTCAGGTGCCAGCAACTTTGTGTCGGGGGATACTAACAATGCCTCCGACATCTTCGTGCGAGACACGCTCACCAATACCACCACCCGTGTGTCAGTAGATGCAGCAGGCAATCAGGGAAACAATGCCTCCTTCTACCCCTCCATCTCAGCAGATGGGCGGAGAGTAGCGTTTAATTCAAATTCTTCCAACCTCGTGCCGGGGGATACTAACAATACCCGCGATGTCTTTGTTTCTGACATCGGCAACACTCCAGGCAATAACCCTCCTGATAACAACATCAACGGCACTAGCGGCAACGACAACCTGGCTGGCACCAGCGGCAACGATATTATCAACGGTGTGGAAGGGAACGACGTACTTACCGGTTTGCGAGGCAACGATATCCTTGTCGGCGGCGACGGCAGCGATGTCCTGAATGGTGGCAAAGGTTTTGACACCCTCAACGGCGGTTTAGGCAACGATATTCTAGTCGGCGGTGGGGGCAACGATGTTTTTGTTTTAGGTATCGGATTGGGAGTTGATACGATCGCTGATTTCGCTAAGTCTCAAGATACCGTGCAATTAATCAATGGCTTGACGTTCGCACAGCTATCAATTTCGCCGGGAACTGACGGCACATTAATTACAGTAGCCAGCAGCGGTGAAGTTTTAGCTTCTTTGATAGGTGTTGCTCCCAATCTCATCGGTTCTGAAGATTTCATCTCGGTTTAGAGATAGTAAAGTGGTCATTTTTGAAATCACTTTTGCTCAGGGAACATGATTAAAATTGGCCAATAATCACTGTAAGTTTTGATAATTCCCAGGTTTTAACCTGGGAATATAGCAAGTCTAAAGAACAAAGCCTTGTACAAAAGTAGTTTTCAAGACTCCTTCAAAAGTGCGTTCTGTCTTGTCCACCAGGACAACGACATTGCGCCCATTCGGAGACAAACGAACTTCTCGGATTGAATAAGAGAACACCCAATCTTGAAAATTGTTCAGCGTTCCGAGGACACGCTGCCGACCGTTATGATTAATTACAAGACGCATTGCCGCGCTTTCTTTGCCAGCAGAAGCATTTTTTTGCCGCTGTTCCAGGCGAATTTGTAAAGGCTTTGCTGTATTGAGTTTGACGGCAACTGTCTCGCTTCCATTGGCTCCGGGAGTACGAGAAATAATGTTCAGTTTAGTTCCAGCTTGAGGAGGAGTTAACTTCAAAGTTTGCCTGTTATTCCAACTTTTTTTAAGCAAGTCATCTTCTGCCATTTTAGTGCTTTTATTGGAGTCGGGTTCGCCATATTTAGTTTCGATACACCCATTTCTGATGCAGGAATTTGCAGCAACTTGGACAATTTGCAATTTTGCTTTGGGAATTCCCGCTCCTGTATCTCTGGAACTTTCTAAATACAAGTAGTAATTGCTGTCGGCGGAAAAACCCGACATCCGGTGTGCGGCACGCCAGGTACTTGCCAAAGCTTCAGGGGCTAGTGCGATCGCGGCACTTGCTATAATACCTAACGAAATTAAAGGTAAAATTTTCATAGCTATATTTTCCATGTGTGAGAGTTATAGCGGCTGTTATTGATGAGTAAAACAATAACGCTTCGGGTTTCGCTATAGGACTGTGGCGCTTCTCAAGTCCTCTCTCCTATTTACATGAGTGTTTCTCCATTTTCCGCAGCAGGAGACTGTTTAAGAAGGTGCCGTTTTTTCAAGTGGCACTAGAAAGCATTTTTAATGTGAGAGTTGCTCTTATCCAAGAGTCCAACTTTTAGGGGCGATAGTTTGCTTTTCCTTGCGAGAGACTGCTACACAGGACGGAAATACCTATCTCAAGATAGGGGAACACCGATCCGCCCCCCCCTCCGCAACTGCCTACAATGACAATTGTACGGGGAATTAAGTAATTGCCTCTACAGCAGTCATCATTTTTAATGCAGGGAATTAAAATTTATGCAACCAAATAATCCAAACCAATTTACCGAAAAAGCCTGGGAAGCCCTCGCCCGCACCCCCGAAATCGTCAAAGCAGGTCAGCAGCAGCAGCTAGAAAGCGAACATTTGATGAAAGCTTTGCTGGAACAAGAATCGGGACTTGCTAGCAGCTTGTTTAACAAAGCTGGAGTTTCTGTAGCAAAATTGCGCGATCGCACTGACGAGTTTATCAGTCGTCAGCCCAAAATCACTGGAAGCGGCGGCAACGTTTATCTAGGTCGTTCTCTCGACACTTTGCTCGATCGCGCCGAAACTTATCGCAAAGAGTACGGCGATGAATTTATTTCGATCGAGCATTTGATACTAGGTTACGTTAAGGACGATCGCTTCGGCAAAAATTTACTACAAGAATTTAAACTAGATGAAGGCAAGCTCAAAGATATCATTACCCAAGTCCGGGGGAAGAACAAAGTGACCGATCAAAATCCAGAAGGCAAATACGAAGCGCTGGAAAAATACGGCCGAGATTTGACAGAAGCCGCGCGTCAAGGCAAACTCGATCCGGTAATCGGACGGGATGACGAAATCCGCCGCACGATTCAAATTTTGAGCCGTCGCACCAAGAATAATCCGGTATTGATTGGGGAACCGGGAGTCGGCAAAACTGCGATCGCCGAAGGACTCGCCCAGCGAATTATCACCGGAGATGTGCCACAATCTCTCAAAGACAGACAATTAATTAGCTTAGATATGGGCGCGTTAATTGCGGGTGCAAAATTCCGGGGAGAATTTGAAGAACGCTTGAAAGCGGTACTCAAAGAAGTGATGGATAGTAACGGCAAAGTCATCTTATTTATCGATGAAATTCACACCGTTGTCGGTGCTGGCGCAACTCAAGGCTCGATGGATGCCGGCAACTTACTTAAACCCATGTTAGCGAGGGGAGAATTGCGCTGTATCGGCGCTACAACTCTCGACGAATACCGCAAGTACCTCGAAAAAGATGCGGCACTAGAACGCCGTTTTCAACAAGTTTATGTTGACCAACCGACAGTTGAAGATACTGTCTCGATTTTGCGGGGCTTGAAAGAACGCTACGAAGTTCACCACGGCGTGAAAATTTCTGACAGCGCCTTGGTGGCGGCGGCTACTTTGTCTACTCGATATATTAGCGATCGCTTCCTTCCAGACAAAGCCATTGACTTAGTGGACGAAGCAGCCGCTAAACTCAAAATGGAGATTACCTCCAAGCCAGAAGAACTAGACGAAATTGATCGCAGGATTTTGCAGCTAGAAATGGAAAGACTGTCGCTGCAAAAAGAAAGTAACGTTGCTTCGATCGAACGCTTGGAAAGACTGGAAAAAGACTTAGCAAACCTCAAAGAACAGCAAAGCGCTTTGAATGCCCAGTGGCAATCGGAAAAAGGTGTCATCGGCAGCATTCAAAAGATTAAAGAACAGATTGATAAGGTGAATATTGAAATTCAGCAAGCTGAATTAAAATATGACCTGAACCGCGCTGCTGAGTTGAAATATAGCAAGTTAACTGAATTGCAAAAACAATTGCAAGAAGCAGAAGCTCAACTTTCAGCAACTCAAACCACAGGTAAAACTCTGCTGCGGGAAGAAGTCACGGAAGCTGACATTGCCGAGATTATTTCCAAGTGGACGGGAATTCCGATTAGCAAGTTGGTTGAATCGGAAATGCAGAAACTTCTGCACTTGGAAGATGAATTGCACAAGCGGGTAATTGGACAGGATGAAGCGGTGACGGCTGTTGCAGATGCGATTCAGCGATCGCGCGCAGGTTTAGCAGATCCCAATCGTCCGGTTGCGAGTTTTATCTTCCTCGGCCCCACGGGTGTTGGCAAAACCGAATTAGCCAAAGCCTTAGCGTCTTATCTGTTCGACACCGAAGAAGCGATCGTCCGAATTGATATGTCGGAATACATGGAAAAACACGCGGTTTCGCGGTTAATTGGTGCGCCTCCGGGATACGTCGGCTACGATGAAGGTGGACAATTAACTGAGGCTGTGCGCCGCCGTCCTTACTCGGTGATTCTATTCGATGAAATCGAGAAAGCGCACCCGGATGTATTCAACATCATGCTGCAAATTCTGGATGACGGCCGCGTTACCGATGCTCAAGGTCACACAGTAGACTTTAAGAATTCTGTGATTATTATGACATCGAATGTCGGCTCTCAATACATCTTAGATGTGGCGGGAGATAACGAACAAATGCGGAGTCGGGTGATGGAAGCGATGCGGGGAACTTTCCGCCCTGAATTCTTGAACCGGATTGATGAGATGATTATCTTCCACGGTTTGAGTAAGGCAGAACTGCGGCAGATTGTTCTGTTGCAAGTCAAGCGCTTGGAAAAACGGTTAGCCGATCGCAAAATGTCTCTGAAATTGTCGGAATCTGCGATCGATTTCTTAGCAGAAATTGGTTACGATCCGGTTTACGGCGCGCGGCCTTTGAAGCGCGGAATTCAGCGGGAGTTGGAAACGCAAATGGCGAAGGGTATTTTGCGGGGAGATTTTGCTGATGGCGATACCATTTTTGTGGATATCGAGAATGAAAGGTTGGCCTTTAAGCGGCTGCCGGCGCAGTTGGTGACTGCGAAATAATTTGGGTAGGGTGGGCTGCGGCCCACCTTATTTTTTTGAGGCGATGGTTCTTTTTTTGACCGCAGATGTAGGCGGATGGACGCGGATGGACGCGGATGGGATTGCGGGCGATCGTTCTTAAGGGCGATCGCTTTCTGATTTATCTTTTTTCTGTTCTTGGCGTTCTCGAACAGATTTCGTCAGCAGGTACGTTGCCAAACTGCTGACGGATCTGCTGTCTTCTTCTGCCCATTCTTCGAGAGCTTTTTGAATCTCTTCTGGCAAGTATGCGGTAACTCGTCCCCGTGAAGCCATTGGTTGCACTGCAAAACATCTCAACACAGTCCATCTTACGCCGTGGTCATCGCTTAAGGGCGATCGCTTTCTGATTCTTCCTTTTTCTGCTCTTGGCGCTCTCTGACTGCTTTAGCTGCCACATGGGATAGCAGGTTTGCAAGGGTTCTATCTTCTTCTTCAGCCCATTCGGACAAGGCTTGATGAACGTCTTCTGGCAGGGTAACTGTGACTCGCATTCGTGAAGGCATGGGCTGGCATGGTTTTACTTCAATTGTCTTCAATTTTACACTCCAACACCATTTGATATATCTTTGTGTCATTTGATGTCAATGGCATCAAATTATGCTATTAGTGTATATAAGGCTCAGGCCTTAAAACGTCAGAAGCCAGCCCCTCACTGTCCAAGGTTCCGGGCTGGCTCTGGCTCCAAAAATATCAATGGAGACGAGTTCTATGTTGACATACAAAGACCGCTTGTGTTGTTGGGCGATCGCCCGTTTGTTACCTTCTCATCAATGGATAATTGTTGCCCGCTTCCGCAGTCGTTCAGATGCAGACGGGCATTTTCAGTTTTTGCGACAAACTATACCTCACGTTAAGTTTGAGGTTGTGTTCGATTTAAGCGGGGACAGTCACCGTTTATCGCGGTTGGGCCGCCCTTCCAATTACGTCAGCAGCGCGTTATAAAGGGTAATTTTCGCGGCAACTTCGGTTAACTAAAGATGTGCGATCGCACTTTTTTTGATAAGTGCGATCGTCCTTCTCTGCTGGGATCATAGGTTCTGTAGAAGCGATTTTACTGGCAGAGTGATCTATTGGGCTGTCTCTAATAATTTATTTCCGCACCATCACAGACTTAATTACAGCATTCGGGTGATACTTATTAGTCTGATAGAATCCCCCTTTACCAGCGCCATAAACTCCCGCAAATTGTTTCCCTTCAGCCTTGGGAACAAACATAATGTTTCTAGTGGGTTGCTTGGCAAATACAACCCCTTCTCTCATTTCATTATCAACATTATAAGATAAAGTAGCTTTGCCGTAAATAGCCTCAGCTTGTTTCAACGTCATTCCCGGCCCGACGCCCTGAACTGTTTTATAATTAACATTTTCAGTCATCAAAAGTTCAATGACATCGGTATCTTTCAGCTTTGTGCCTGCAGCATAAATAATCCGATATTGCACTTTTCCCGACTGGCTGACAGCCACGGCATCAAAGTCTACCATAAAAGGAGACTGAACTTTAAACTGCGCCGTGGAACCCAGAGCCTTTTTCAATTGTCCGAAAGTCATCCCCACCTTCGCCGCTCCAATTGTGCGATCGGAAATTGTTAAACTTGCAGCAGGTGTTTTTTGAGCAGCATTTGCCATTTCCCCCAACTTATTTGCACCCCCAGGCGCAACAGCGGAACCCGGAACCGAAATTAAAGTGAGGTAACTGCCGATCGCCAGCAAAGCAGCTATCATTGATCCAGACAAAACTTTAACATTCAACATGACTAATTCTCCTAGATTTCAAATGCGACTATCTACCCGCATCTTTTTGACTATCCTGGGCCTCACCCTCCTAGTTTGGATTCTCAGAGGTGTTGGGATATTGACATTCATTCCCGGTGGTGTTGTCTGGATACTGATTTTGTTGTCTTTTGTTGCGGGTATCCTCAGCACTTTACTCCGCAGGTAAGCCGGCATCCGGTAATTAATAATAGTTTTTTGACTGTTCACTGTTCACTGTTCACTGTTCACTGTTGTCATAACAAATAACAAATAACAAATGCCCAATGCCCAATGCCCAATGCCCAATGCCCAATGCCCGTTATTTTAGTTTCATTGCCTTTCCCACTGTCACATTCAACTGAGCGCCGATCAGCATCACCAAAGAAGAAAGATCGAGCCACAGCAGCAACACAATAAAAGTTCCGATCGTGCCGTAAGTCCAAGTATAATTGCCCAAGTGCAAAACATAAAACCGAAATAAAGCTGAAAATAGCGCCCACAAAATAGCAGCACAAACAGCTCCCGACAAAATAGGAATATCTGGTTGACGGCGGCTAGGCCCGTAGCGGTAAACAAAGGCAAAGGCCAGTGATACAATTCCCAAAGAAATCGGCCACCGCCACAGCCGCCAAACACCTAACAGTTGCGATTCCAAAGGGCAAGTGCTGGCGAGCAGCAAGCAATTTTGAACATCTTTTAAATCGCAATTGGCGACGGACTCCAGCAGGCAACTCTGGCGGGCAATAGCTTGTACAATTAAGTCGCTGACAAATACTACTCCCGATGCTAGAATTAACAGCACAATTGTACCGATACTGAGCGCCAGAGAAATAAGTTTTGCTTTCCAAAATGGTCTAGTTCGATCGCTGGGGATTTCATGGATGTGATCGAGTGCAGCCATCGCCGCGCTCATTACTCCAGAAAATGCCCAAATCGCCCCAAGAAAGCTCACCGAAAACAGCCCTTTACTCCGAGTTAACATAATTTCTTTGATTAACCCACCAATCAAGTTCCGAACGTTATCGGGTATAACTTCGCCCAAAAGACGGGCGATTTGATACAGTGTTGACTGCAAAGGTTCAAAGAGGGCGATCGCAGATAAGATAGCCAACAGCCCCGGAAACAGCGCCAGCATAGAATTGTAGGCCATTTCCGCAGACAGCCCCGGCAAGCGCTGTTCTCCTGCCTTCGCGCCGACTTCTTTGAGCGTGTCCCAAGTCAAACACCGACAAAACAGCCAAAAACCACCAAATTTCCGTTTGAGAGCTCGAAGCAGCCTCAAAAATGCCTTAAACAAAGCTAAAATCAGGTAGCGCAACCAGTAAAAAATGTTCATAGCGCACAGGCAATGGGGCGAAAGATGAGGTACACAAGTCGTTAATTAATTAAGCCATTATCAACTCGCAATTGCCAATTCCCAATTCCCCAATCTAAAATCTAAAATCTAAAATCTAAAATCAATATTATGGCTCAGGATGTCAGACAGTGGTTAGATGAAATTAAGCGGCTGCAACAGCAGTTAACAGAAGTTTCGCGCGATCGAGATGAGGCCGGTGAAAGTGCGGCTCAGTGGCGCCAACTCTACAATACCGAAGCTGAGCAGCGGCGGAATGATGCTAAATTAACTCAGCAAAGCATCGCCTCTCTGGAAGCACAAATACAGCAATTACAAAATTTTTCTCCAATTGTGTCCGAAGGCGACGATGCTGGAGTTGCTCGCCAGCAGGAAGTCGAACAACTCCAAACAGTAGGGGAACTTAAAGCTAAGTTAGCAGAAGTTCTCGAAGAGCGCGATCGGGCGATCGAACAAGTTAAACAACTCACTCAAGCCCTCAAACAAGAAGAAGCCCGTCACGCCGAAACTAGCAAAAATTTAACTAGCGCCCTCGGAGATGCCGTTGACTTGCTCACGAAAGCCCAAAATCCTGCCCCTGCAAAAACAGAGACAGTATATTCTTTAGAAATAGTACCTACTCGCACTGCAAATCCTGGCGAAACTGCTCTGGAAATCCGCCAAACTTCCGCCCAAACCGGCAAAAATCCCGCCCAGCTTCCACCTTCTAAAAATCAGTTACTCGATCTACCGCCGTTTGGGAATTAAGAATTAAAAATTCAGGAATTTTCGGCATGGCGAGTCCCCTTACCAGGTGGGATTTAGTCACCGATGCGTTGTTTTTGCTTTTCCTGCAATTAGGCTGCATTAATCTATCAGCTTTTTTATTATATCAAATCCGTTAGCATCGGAATAGTAAATTCGAGTTGACTGTTGACTGTTGACTGTTGACTGTTGACGCCGTGAACAGTCAACAGTCAACAGTCAACATCATTCCGGTGTAACCGGAAATGATATTATTCCGCATCTAGGGACAATTTACTAATTGATGTAACTGTACTACATCCCAACCTATAATCCGCATTCAAAATTTTGAGGACTGCCAAAAAATCTTCCTCGCGTGGTACCAACCTACAGTCTTTAGATAGAACTTAATCGAGCTAAATTTTACTACTATCGACAACGACTGATGCGCGAGGAAACTTCATGAAGGCAGAGATATCCATAGTCTGGAAAAAGATTCAGAGCATGATCGACGGCTTTCTGATCATGCTCCCTAATATTGTGCTGGCGTTAATTGTCTTTGCAATTTTTTACTTTGTGGGTCGGCAAATTAAGAGAGTGGTCAGGCGAGTTACCCGCAAGCACCACCAAGCTCGAAATTTGGGGCTGGTGTTAGGACGGTTAGCGCAGGGTACGATCGTTCTAGTTGGTCTATTTATTTCTCTTTCGATTATAATTCCCACATTGAAAGCTGGCGATTTGGTGCAACTGCTGGGAATTAGCGGGGTGGCGATTGGTTTTGCCTTTCGCGATATCTTGCAAAACTTCTTAGCAGGTATCCTAATTCTTTTGACGGAACCGTTCCGAATCGATGACCAAATTGTGTTTAAAAACTTTGAGGGAACGGTAGAAAATATTGAGACGCGCGCTACAACAATCGAAACCTATGATGGTCGGCGGATTGTCATTCCTAATGCCGAATTGTTTACGAATACGGTGACAGTGAATACTGCTTTCGATAAACGCCGCATGGAATACGATATTAGTATTGGTTACGGCGACGATATTGATTACGCCAAGCAGTTAATCCTGGAAGCAATGTACAGCGTGAAGGAGGTGTTGAAAGCTCCTGAACCCGATGTGCTGGCGATGGAGTTAACAGAAAGTACCGTCAATATCCGCGTTCGGTGGTGGATTGCTCCGCCGCGCCGAATTGACGATCTGCGATCGCGCGACAAGGTAATTTCTGCTATTAAAAAAAAGCTATATGTGGAAAATGGCCTCGATTTGCCTTATCCCACGCGGAACATCTTGTTGCACGATCAAACCGAAGAAACCGATGGCGATCGCTCGCAGCAGCGCGAAGGAAAAGTTCCGAAACCTCGTCGTATGCGCCGCTCTTTACGAAAACTGGTCGAAAGGCGATCGCAACAAGACGGCAACGGAAAATCTTAACAGCATCACAATTAAGGAAAAATATCAAGTTGAGAAGACTTTGGGATTCGCTGCACTTCGCTCGTGCAACCGGAATTGATATCACTCGCCGATTGATCAAAAGAGTAACAAACCAGAATTGATATGATGCCTAATTTTCAAGCAAAAACCACAGTCCGATTGCCATAAACTAAAACACGATTTTGTAAATGATATCGCACGGCTCTTGCTAACACAACCCTTTCTAAATCTTTACCTTTGCGAATCAAATCAGACACTTCATCGCGGTGACTCACCCGCACAACATCTTGTTCGATAATCGGGCCAGCATCTAAATCCGGTGTAACATAGTGGGCTGTTGCACCTATAATTTTTACCCCTCTTTCATAAGCCCTTTCGTAGGGATTTGCACCCACAAACGCGGGTAAAAATGAATGGTGAATATTAATCATATTGGGAAATTTCCTGATAAAGTCTTGACTCAAAATTTGCATATATTTAGCCAAGACTACTAAATCAATCTTATATTTCTTAAGAATTTCTAACTGTTGTGCTTCTTGAATAGCTTTATTGTCTTTAGTAATGGGAATATACTCAAAGTCGATACCGTATTGTGCGGCAAGAGGCTTTAAATTTTCATGGTTGCTGATTATCAGGGGAATTTCACCTCTGATTTCTTGCGCTCGCTGTCGCCAAATCAAGTCTAATAAACAGTGATCTTGACGGCTTACCCAGATTGCGATGCGTCGAATTTTATGAGAGAAATGCAATTGCCAGTTGGCTTGTAAGTCCTTGGCAATTTCACTAAAAGCAGGTGTTATTTGTTCGGTGGTTAAGTCAAAATCATCTAATTGCCATTCTAACCTGCTAAGAAATAATCCAGCGGTAAAATCTGTATGGTGATCTGCGTGGATAATATTGCCGTTATGAGACGCGATAAAATTAGCAAGTAACGCGACGAGTCCCTTGCGATCTGGACAGGAAATTAACAGGGTTGCAGTAGGGCTAGTCATGGTATTATGCTCTTTCTAAGACTAGAGTTTGTCATAATCTAATCAATGTCCAGAGGCTGTCCCTCTGTCCGTAGCCTGCGGTTCTATAGGTGAAATTAAAAATTGGATAAATGCTTTACCTAATTTTGTTGTACGAGAGCTTCCACCTACCCTTTTAATTTGCAATATTAATGTCTTTATATCTTCGCTTTTATTTGGGAGATCATCTAAAAAATTAACACTTTTCACTTTTCCTGATTTAATGGAAGATTCCAAGCGACGCTGCTGCGCCCTTTGGCGTAGAAACTTAAGAGCTTGGTTCTCCGTAGTAACTAATCCTTTACTCTTTAAATCATCGAAAATGACTTGGTATAAATTAGCCTTATTTTCCCAGTCCGGCAGGATAAAATCGATATTTGTTTTACGGTCAGGCTGATGAAGTAACTTTAGCAAATTCAAGTGCAAAGTTGTAAAATTCTCAATCCAATTTAAGAACATCTGCTGTATCTCTTCTTCCGGAGCATTGGGCAAAGCAGCATTTAAAACGATGTTCCTTAAAGCCTCCAGTTTCTCTTCTTGATGATTACGACTGGCTATCTGGAGAGTATACATGAGCGTTGTTTGAAATGCTGGATCGTGAAATGCTAGCCCGTCAAGCTTATCCTGGATTTCTGCTAAGGCTAAAACTAAGGTTTTGAGAAATTCATTCAGACGTTTAGTAGCGGGAGCTGAGACATTAGATTCATAAAAAGATACAAGCCCCGAACCGACAGCCGGAATGAAACTAATCAGGGCTTTGGTTGCATTATAATCCTTATCAGCATTGCTGCCTCTAACAATTTCTTCAAGCTGGGCTTCAAGCTTTTGTATATTTGAGCTGTCCATTTTAATTGTTTCCATTCATATACTTTTTGAGCTGATGAACCTCATTAGAGAGAGTAGTGTATACTCTGCCCTAGTTAACTTCAGTTAACTGAGTCGGGACTTATATCGTTTCCGGTTGCATCTGAATGATTAAAACCGCCACGAGCCCCGACGCCCAATAAGAAAGAAAAAATGAATAATTAGGATGCAGACGGATTTGATATTACGCAACATCACCACAGACAGGTGCAATGCTGGGGAACTCCCAGGGGCATTGCCCCTACAAAACGCTATATGCAGAGGCTTTGCGTAAATCCTGAGAAAGTATTCATATCTGTTGAAACGAAACTTCTTCCCTGTTCTCTCTTCCTTCTTCTAAAACCCCATCGCCCCAGCTACTGCATCCAAACTCGGAGCAATGCCACTTTTAAATTGATTGTTGCTGTGATTAATTGCGGTATCCGGGTCTTTCAAACCGTTACCAGTTAGCACGCAAACTACCGTCGCCCCAGTCGGAACTTGGTCTTTTACCTTCAGCAAACCGGCCACAGAAGCTGCACTCGCCGGTTCGCAGAAAATTCCTTCCTGTGATGCTAACAAACGGTAAGCGTCGAGAATTTCGGCGTCGGTGACTGCGGCAAAACTGCCACGGCTGGCTTCGGAAGCTGCGATCGCCTGTTTCCAGCTAGCCGGGTTGCCGATCCGAATTGCCGTCGCCAGGGTTTCTGGGTTCGCCACTGCTTGGCCCGTTACCAAAGGCGCAGCCCCGGCTGCTTGAAATCCCATCATCTGCGGCAAGCGCGAACATTTTTTGGCTTGGTGGTATTGACAAAAACCCATCCAGTATGCTGTGATGTTTCCCGCATTTCCCACGGGAATGCACAGCCAGTCTGGGGCGTCGCCTAAAGCGTCCACCACTTCAAAAGCACCGGTTTTCTGGCCTTCCAAGCGGTAAGGATTCACGGAGTTGACCAATGTCACCGGATAATTGACAGCCATTTCGCGGACGATTTCTAAGGCGCGATCGAAATTTCCCCCAATTGAAATTACTTCCGCACCGTAAAGCAAAGCTTGCGCCAGCTTGCCCAAAGCCACGTAACCTTCGGGAATCAACACGAAAGCTCGCATTCCCCCGCGTCTGGCGTAGGCGGCCGCGGCGGCCGAAGTATTGCCCGTACTGGCGCAAATTACAGCTTCGGCACCAGCTTCCTTTGCCTTGGAAATCGCCATTGTCATCCCCCGGTCTTTGAAACTACCAGTGGGGTTGAGGCCGTCGTATTTCACTAGGACGCGCACGTCTCGACCGATGAGAGAGGCGATCGCAGGTGCTGGAATCAAGGGAGTATTGCCTTCTTGGAGAGTCACTACCGGCGTGGTTTCCGTCACCGGCAGGTAGGGGCGATAAGCTTCGATCAAGCCGGGCCAGCCGTAGCGTTTCGGCTCGGCTGCGCGGGCAGCGGAGTTAGCAGCGGAGTTAGCAACAGAGTCAGTAGCAGGTAGAATCAGGGTCACGATGTCAATGGTTTTAGGCAATGGCCAAAGAATTTACACTAATTTTAGCTCGATCGGTTAATTTGATGTTTAATACGATCGGTTCAGGTTAAAGTAACTTAATGGTGTGAATGTGTAGATATGTCTACTCAATTACTAATGTCAAATAATTCATCCACTCTTTCCCGGCCTCAAGTGACCGCGAGCAACCCCGAAATGGCTAGTTCTTCTAGCCTATCGACCAGTTTTGCCCGCAAAGTAGATTTGGTAAAGTGCCCCTACCAAGCCGATCAGCAAGTTAAGTTCCTGCACTTGCAAGCAGAAATCGAATCCTTGCTGCTGGAAGTGCAAAGCCTCAAACAGCAACGCTCGATCGCTGGCTTGCCGGCTCTCGACCCGATTTCTGGCAGCAAGAGCAATTAGCAGACAACAGCGCCTAATGCTAATTGTCCTGCCCCTGTGTTATAAAAACAAAGGTTTTGCTACCCGCAGTGTTTTTTGGCGAAAGTGCTAGAAATTCCTAACTGCGGATAGCGATCGCTAGCATTTGCTAAAACGCGCTTGCCTACTGCTCAACTCGTCTGCCGCAAGCTGGCAACGAGCTGAGATTTTACTGCGCTTTTTTATGCGCTAATTTTGTTAAGCCATCCTCATGGCATACGGAGAATCGAAATCAATTTATGACAGCATCGATCGAAAAACCACTAAATTTGACATCCGCAAGTGACACCTCCAACCTGCGCCTCAAAGATATTCTCAAAACCCTGCCGCGGGAAGTATTCGTCAAAAACCCCCGCAAAGCTTGGACAAAAGTAATCGTCAACGTTTTGCTCGTTGCTGTCGGTTATTGGGGCATAGCAGTCTCTCCTTGGTTTCTACTACCCCTAATGTGGATTTTCACAGGAACCGGATTAACCGGTTTTTTTGTGATCGGCCACGACTGCGGCCATCGGTCATTTGCTAACCGCCGCTGGGTAAACGATTTAGTGGGACATATTGCATTTCTGCCGTTAATTTTCCCGTTTCACGCATGGCGGCATGGACACAATTACCACCACAAGCACACCAACAAAATTGGCGAAGATAATGCTTGGCAGCCGATGACAGCAGCAGACTACGCTGGCGCGTCCAAGCCTTTACAAATAGCTTATAGTTTAATATTCGGTCGGATGTGGTGGATCGGCTCGATCGCCCACTGGGCAAAAGTGCACTTTATGTGGTGGCGCTTCAAAGGCCAACAGAAACAAGAACAAGTGCGGTTTTCAGTTTTTGTCGTTTTAATCGGTGCTGCGATCGGATTCCCGATTTTAATTGCAACCACAGGCATTTGGGGATTTGTCAAATTTTGGTTAGTGCCCTGGCTGGTTTACCATTTCTGGATGAGCACTTTTACGATCGTTCACCACACAGCACCAGATATTTCCTTTAAAGAACCCGAAGAATGGAACGAAGCCCAAGCGCAACTATCGGGAACAGTTCACTGCGATTATCCCCGCTGGGTAGAGTTTCTGTGCCACGACATTAACGTCCACGTTCCCCACCACCTTTCAACTGCTATTCCCTGGTACAATTTGCGCCTGGCCCACAGCAGCTTAAAGGAAAATTGGCAAGATCATCTCTACGAAACAGAATTTTCTTGGTCTTTAATGAAGCGGATTGCCGACAACTGTCACTTGTACAATCCTGCTGGCGGCTATAAAACATTGCAGGAATTTAACGCTCAAACCAAGTAAGTTTGAAACGCGATTAATCCCCTAAAAACCCGGTTTGTCAAACACAACCGGGTTTTTCGATATTACAATTCGTAGCTTGTGTAAGGTACGGAATGCACGCCCTACTGTCAATATCACAATCAGTACCATTATTAAATCAGTCATTCCCAATCTAAAATCTAAAACCTAAAATCTAAAATCTAAAATCGAATGACTTTCAATCCCAATAACTGTCGCAACGAAAGCGAAGTAGAAAGCAAACTCATTGTCAGCTATCTGCTACCAAAACTAGGCTATACCCCCGACACTTGGCACCAAGAAATAGAATTTGGGACTATTCGCCTAGACTTCCTCTCATTTGCCGCCCCAGTTATTCCCATACTTGTGGATGCAGACTCGCCGATGAGCGTAGTTATGGAGGCTAAACATCCGAAGGAAAATTTAGACCGCCACCTGCGAAAACTCAATCGCTATTTAACAAGTTTGAGCATCCGCTACGGACTCATAACTAACGGTAAAGAAATTAGAATTTACGAAAGAGTCGCCGATGATATTCAGCCAGTCTTTAAGTGTGCTGGAAAAGACGTGGAAACTAGAATTGAGGAAATTATAGCTTTAATTGGCCGAAATAGTTTAAAACCTATAAAAACTCCCGATAATCTCGAACTGGAAGATAGTAAAATTAATTTGGTTAGTCCTGAGTTAATTACCGAAGTCCCAGTACAGCAAAACAATCCCGCCACCGCAAAACCTGAGCCAAGTCTAATCTCTGAACCGGAACAACTACCTGAAAATTATCTAGTTAAGCCTCAAGTTAAATCCGATGTAACCGTTCCCCCAAAAACTCAAAATACGATGAAAATCATTGCAGTTTACCATAACAAAGGCGGCGTTGGCAAAACTACAACAGTAGTCAATTTAGCCGCAGCGCTGAGCAAGAAAGGTAAGAGAGTCTTGGTAATCGACTTAGACAGTCAGGCAAATACAACCTTTGCGACAGGTTTAGTTAAATTTGAGGATGAAGAACAAGACGATTTGAAAGATAATAATATTCTTCAAGTTTTGCAATCAGAAGACTTTTTCTCTATCGAAGAAGTAGCTCGCAAGTCAAGTTTTTGCCATCCCGAAATTGATGTGATTCCTTCCCACATCAATTTAATGCACGAAGAAACCGAATTCAATCAACTAGATTACAGTCGCCTGATTTTAATTCAGAAACTAGCAGTAGCACAGGATAAATATGATATTGTACTGATCGATACGCCGCCCTCTTTGAATTTTTACGCCAGAGTTGCCCTAATTACGGCGGATTATTTAATTATTCCTTCTGACTTAAAACCTTTTGCCAATCAAGGATTGGTTAATGTCAAGGATTTTATCAAAAAAGTTAACGCATTCAGGAAAATAATCGGCAAACAGCCGATCGCAATTTTAGGCGTACTCCCCTGCAAAATCTCAACTAATACTAAATTTGTACAGTATAGTTTGCCCAAGCGGAGGGATGCAATTCCCAAACGCTACGGCCTGGAAATCATGGACAGCGTAATTTACGAGAGAGACGATTTAGCAAAGTGTGCAGAACAAATGCAAATCGTGGGAAATATGGAAATCGCCGATCCGATTTCAGTGCTGGACTTTAAGCCAGATTCCATCGCCGCCCAAGAATTTGAAATGCTAGCAATAGAAGTTTTGGAAAAAATAGGTAAGTAAAAACTCATGAAAAAATTATTTCCGTCACTGGTTGCAGTGAAAAGAATTACATCCACAGTTCCCCGTTCCAATTTTGCAGATGCTGAGTTGGAGAAATTAGCGAGACTAATTTTAGATTCAGGAGGATTGATTAATCCGATAATTGTCCGCCGAAACGGTATGGATGCCTACGAGATAGTAGACGGAGATTTTGAATACTACGCGGCGGTGAGAGCAAAGGAAATAGAATCTCTCAAAGGCGAGACAATCGGAGCATTCATCCTCGAAGAAGAAAATGAAGAGCTTCTCCTCCAACAACTTGAAATCCTCAGAAAAACCGCAATCACTGAGAACTTAGTTGAGAACCCAGAAACCGGATTTTTGTACGACAATACTTCGTCGCAGCCGGCAGATTCAATAACAAACGCAGTTTCTGTGGTCGAAGTTCCTAAATCCTGTGAGAATGAAACTCCTCAATCATCATCCAGTTTAGAACAGCGGCTAACCAATCTTGAAGCTCAGTTTGAAAACCAAATTAATGAATTAAAAGCCGAGTATGCCCGTGAAAAACAGGTATTAGCACTGAGTATACAAGAAGTTGAAAACCGACTTTTACAACAAGTATCTCTGTTAGTTGAAGCTGGGTTAGCAAACAGAATTAATGAGTTGAAATCAGAGTCGCCACCGGAAAAACAAGTGGTGGTAGAGAGGATACCAGAAGTTAAAAAAGTAACTTCGGAATCAATGTCGGCGTTGGAAGCACTAAATAATTTAGATCAATCTGCACTGTTCGCGAATTTTAAAGATGCTGGATTAAAGCTTCCAGTAATCAAAACAATCATCGAACAGCGAGGTGTGCGACAGTTTACATCATTTGCAAATGTGGTGGAACGTGTTGATAAGTTAGGTGACAAAACAATGATTAAAATAATTGACAAGTGGCAAAAATACTCATAACTTGCAACTCCTGCGGCTACTCGCAACGTCAGCCCGATCGCCCTGACGCCAAAAAAAGTAAAGATGAGTAAAGCATTGTATCGTTGGTGTCCCACAGGCAGTTAAACTCATCACAGTCGCTTTTTTTAGGAATTGCAGTAACTTTTGCTGTAGCACGGGCGAGGGCGGGACGCCATCGCCCGGGCTGTCACCGCACAGCCAGCCGCACAGGTACAGCAGCAAAGCGATATCTCCCCCAGATAACCGAGTGCGATCCTAGACTTGGAAGACTCAGGCCAAGAAACCCTTATAACTTAACCACAGTCTGGGTAAGGTGTTTGTCTCGCACCCTACAATTAGAGTTCTTGGGTTGGTCATGCTGCACTTAAAATGCAGGCTGTAAAGTGCAAATATACATAAACACCCAAACACCAGATTTTAATGAGAAAAGGGGACTTATAACAAGATGGAGCGATCGTCGGATCAAAACCGAATAGTTGAATATTTGCGAATTAAGCCAATTAGTCACAGCCAGATTTACACTTCCCAAATTGCAGTACCAGAGCCTCATCGGGGCGAAATTCCTCGCGAACGCCGCGAAGCTCTCAGGAGAAGTCTGATCGAGCAAGGCAGCAACTTAATTCCTTTAATTGTACGCCCTACAGAAGCTTATAGCAACGAAGAAGAATATGAAGTAGTCTGCGGCTCAGATTGGTGTATTGTTGCTAAAGAACTCGGCATCGAGCAAATGTGGGCTTGGGTATTTGAAATGACTGACGAGGAGGTAGCTGTTGCTCAAGCAGAAATGGAACATTTAGCTCCGCAACCTACTCAGAAAACTGCACAAATTGAGACTGTACTGCAACAATTTGAGCTATCATTTCAAAAAAAGGTAGATAGTCTAACAAAACAAATAGAACAATCTGTTAAAAAAAATGAAGATCTGCTAAAAAAGCACGTAAAAGCTCTCACTGAGCAGAACTTTGAGCGTAATCAAATAGAACAGATTAAGCATTTGCTCGAACAAGTGGAAAAAGCATTTCATGAAAAGGTAGATAAAATGGCTAAAAAAATTGAACAATCGAGCAGCAACCGTCCGCCAACATCGGCTGTTATTTCTGAGGGAAATCTAGAAGGTGCTTTGAGACAGTTGGATGAACTGGAAAAACTACTGTCAACAAAATTAGAACGCACAGTCCAAACAATTAATCAGTTTGTTTCCGACGCTATTGAAGACGTAGAAAATGACCTGAAAAATCAAATTGAAACGCTCCGCCGCCAACTGGGAGCCACAGTGACGCACTCAGAAATACAGCCAGAGGCACAACCGAAGAAGCAGTCAAAAACGCAGCCGAAGAAGCAGTCGAAAGCACAGCAGAAACCTCAGTTACCGCAGTTGCAGTTGGAGTTGCCGTTTCCGTCCCCAGAAGAAGACTACGAAAGTCTTTCGCTGAGACGGTTGAAGGCGATCGGCAAAGACAGGAAAGTGCGGGGCTACGCGCGCATGAAACGACCGGAAATTCTGGCCGCTCTCAGGGACACTGACGGCGAATAAAGCGGTAATTGCTAATAGTTAAAGACTAATTAGATCGATTCCGGCAACAATCACGGAGGGTGCAACCGGATTCGATATAATTCATCTGCATTAATCTGTGTTGCATCTGCCCTCATCTGCGGTAAAAAAAAGTGAATATATTAACCGCAGATGACAAGGGATTGACGCCGATTCACGCAGATTAATATCAGAGAGATATGAAGAATTATGATGCTAGATTTGATATTGTTCGGTGTTCGATCGCATTTTTTTGCAAAAAGCGCGATCGGGCTTTCAGAACAGTCCTCGGCAGAGGTATGAAAAGCTTGCTAAAATAGACACACAACCTCTTACTCCTCAGCCAGCAGCCATGTCCGCAACCGCAGAATTAGCTACTACCCAAGAGATACCAGAACAAGAGATACCGGAAAACTTTATCTTTCCTCCCGGCGATTTAGAGAGTGATGAACCTCCGGTGGAAACAGAACTGCACCTGCGACAAATAATCCTACTCCTCAACTGTCTAGAATGGCTGTGGCGAGATAGAAATGATTTCTATGCTGCTGGAGACCTCGCCCTTTATTACTGTTCTAAGCAACTCAAATCGAAGGACTTCCGAGGCTCAGACTTTTTTGTGGTACTCGGAACTGAACGCAAAACTCGGAAAAGCTGGGTAGTTTGGGATGAAGAGGGAAAGTACCCCAATATTATCGTAGAAATCCTGTCTCCCAAAACAGCGGATATAGACAAAAACTTTAAGAAACAACTCTATCAAGATACTTTTCGCACTCACGACTACTTTTGGTTTGACCCAGAAACTTTAGAATTAGCTGGGTTTCATTTACTTGATGGGGAATATGAAGCAATCGCACCGAACGAATTCGGGCATCTGCGAAGTCAGCAGCTCGATTTGAGTCTCGGAATTTGTGGCGGAAAATTGCGTTTCTTTACAGCAGAAGGAGAGCTTGTCCCTACTCCTCAAGAGGTTGCAGAAAGGGAGGCTCAACGAGCCGATCGCCTGGCCGCGAAACTGCGAGAATTAAACATTGATCCCGATACAATTTAGCGCATCCCCTACTCACAAAAACACGGTTTACTGCCGCGTGTATCGGTGCTTCACCCCAATCGGAAAATACTCCGCATCGCCCGTCTCCGTTAATGTCACCACAGGTAACTGATATTCGGGCGGCACATAATTAGCAAATTCGCTGTTTAGCCGCCGCAATTGTGCGAGAATTGAAGATGCGATCGCCTGCTTCATCTCCTCATCGCCCTCCACCCCCGCTGCTAATTCCACAACCACCGATAAAAACCGATTTTGATCCGCATTTTCCTTGACTTGCAGCACAAATTTTCCCGTCACCCATTCCCGAATGGTGGGAACTTCTAAACCTACGGTGACATTTTCCGGGTAAATGTTAGCACCGAAGTAGGAAACGGTAAAGTGCGTTAGCGAAGCCCTCGAAGAGGATCGCCCAAATACATAGACAAATGGCAAGCAGCGAATTCCTCTGGGGAAATCAGGAACTTTCATACCTGCTGCTTGCTGCAAATGTGCCACAGGGTTAAATCCCCATTCAGCCAAAAAATTGAGCATTGCTTCGTAAGAAATTAAACCGCCGTTATCCGAGATGTGATAGCGTATTAGCGGGATGCCATTGTCACCAGAAAATAATAGCGTGCCGTCATTATTAACTTCAAAAAAGCGGCTTTTCGGATCGTACTGTACCAGCGTTGGCAACCGCGATTCCCCGAATAAATTGCGTGCTGCTTCGGGATTGTTTGCTAAAAAGCGACGGATGCAAATACTCAGCGGTGTCTCGTTGCCCAAAACGCCCGCATCGGCAGTACCGTAAAGGCTCGCAGAGTTGTAATATAGATTGTCAGAATGAGTGCGATCGCTCACCAAACTCCGCCATTCTTCGCTAAAAACTTCCCCCGCAAACACCATCTTAATTCGGTATTTTTGCCACTCCACACCCCCAGCAATTCCGCTATCAATCACATCCTTGATAAACGGCGGATATCCCAACAAAACTACTTGCTCAAAATGCTCCCCAAGTTCCTGCACAACTCGGAATATTTCAGTCTTATTATTCCCAGGCGTCACAACTGTAACTGGATAGCCCTTACTCGCTAGATAGCGGCAGCAATTTGCCGTGTACATTCCACCTACCCAAGTTCCCAACGCAAAGCAAATGACAGCTAAAGTTGAGCGATTGTCGGCGGAAAAACTGTCGTGAAATATTTGTTCAAAACGAGCGGCAATTTGCAACTCGTCGCTGATAAAACGCGGCCAAAATGTCGGGTTTCCTGTCGAACCAGATGAAACAGCAATGAAATCGCAAGTTTCTAATTTGCCCTGGTAGCACAACTGAGGTAGCGGGTGACAGCGTAAATAATTCTCTTTGGTAATTAGCGGCAATTTTTGGAAGTCTTCAAAGGTTTGAATTGAGGCGGGATTGATGTTATGTTCAGTTAGGAAAGTCTGGTAAGCTGGTACTGTGGCCGCGACTTTTTGAAAAAGCGCGTGAAGCGCAGCTATCCCGTAGGGAATCGCCCCGGATTCGGCAACTCGACTCTGCTGCTGTTGTAATGGTTCTTCAAGCGGCGCCCTCAAAAACTCTTCAAACGCCCCAATTGCTCGCTGACGCTGTTCTGGCTGCATGATTTGCTCCTTAAAATGCGTATTGTAAAACTTCGTTGAGTTTGTAAGCACTTATAAGCAATAGTAGTATGATATTATCATAGCGGTCGAGTGAAATACGCGCAATCTCAAAAAGAAAAGCCTTAAATGCAGTTAACAGAACGACATATCATTAAATCTACGGAACACCGTTTCGCTGAAATTGATCGACTAGCTTTTAAATCCAAGAATCTCTACAATGCCGCCAACTACGTCATTCGTCAGAGTTTTATTTATGGATGGGGCTATGTCGGCTACAACGAAATGAACCGCTTAATGAAGTCTCACGAAGCGTACAAGGCTTTACCTGCCAAGGTTAGCCAACAAATCTTAATGGTGTTGGACAAGAATTGGAAATCATTCTTTGAAGCGGTTAAAGCTTACAAAACGGATTCCTCTAAATTCACTGGTCGCCCAAAACTGCCGAAATACAAAGATAAAACTAAAGGGCGAAACATTCTCGTTTACACAATTCAAGCAATTAGCAGCAAACAGTTGAAAAAGGGAATCATTAAACTTTCGGGGACTGACCTTTCGATCAAAACTAAAATTAATCCCGCTCGAATTTGCTTTCGTCAGATTAGTTACCAAATGCGATTGCTATGTAATGGAGGTGATTTATGATGAACCGGAGTCCACCTTTAGTGGTGACAACTTTGTAGCTAGCATTGATTTAGGACTGGATAATTTAGCGGCGCTAACTTCAAGTCAACCGGGGTTTACCCCACTGTTGGTTAATGGGCGACCGTTGAAATCTATCAACCAGTTCTACAACAAGCGCAAAGCCAAGTTGCAATGTCAGTTGAAAGGAAATCGCAGAACCTCATGTCGCATTCAGCGTTTAACTCGCTGTCGCCACCAAAAAGTTGATAATTACTTGCATCACACAAGTCGCCTAATTGTTGACCATTTGGTAGCGAAACAAATTGGGACGCTAGTAATTGGTAAGAATGCACAATGGAAAACCGAGATCGATCTAGGGAAGCAAACTAACCAAAACTTTGTCAGCATTCCTCACGCTCGATTAATCGAGATTTTGGATTACAAAGCTCGACTGGTTGGAATCGAAGTAATTGTACAAGAAGAGTCCTACACCTCGCGAGCGAACTTCCTGGGTTTAGACCCAATCCCAGTTTACGGAAAAACTGATAAAGACCCCGTTTTCACGGGCAAGCGAATTAAACGAGGTTTGTACAAAACATCAATTGGTCAATTAATCAATTCTGATGTTAACGGTTCGTACAATATCCTCAGAAAAGCAATCTCAAATGCGTTTAGCAATGGGATAGGGAGCTGCGTAGTTCAGCCGAGGCGGGTCAATCCGCTCAAAGTAAAAGTGAAAGGGGCGGGGCTTGAAGCCTCCCATGTCTATAAATGACTATACTTTTACCAGCTATTTTGCACCTCGATCGCTCAAGATTCAATTAGTAGCGCTAACACCCGATCGCACATTGGACTGGACACTAAAAATTTGAACACATTTTGAGGTCGATCGAAAAAATGGCGCAGTAGATAAACTTCCATAGCACGAAACCGCTGTTTTCACAATAACCACAGGGGATAGCCAAGCTGCCGATCGACTAATAAACACTGACACACTATGGCAAGATTAATTCAGCGATCGCCCAAAACTCCCAGTCTCAGTCAAGCGTGAAAATCCGACGCAGCAAGTTCCAATGAACAATCCCATCTACCCCGGCATAACTCTCAACAATCACTACCGCATCGTCCGCGAATTGGGACACGGAGGCTTCGGGCGCACCTACCTCGCTGAAGATGCCCACCGATTTAACGAACCCTGCGTTTTAAAAGAATTTGCGCCCCAAGTACATGGAAGTTACGCTTTACAAAAATCCGAGGAACTGTTCGAGCGGGAAGCGGGAGTGCTCTACAAGCTGCAACACAATCAAATCCCCCGCTTTCGCGAACTCTTCCGCGTCAGTATCAGCGATCGAGGCTACCTATTTCTCGTCCAAGACTACGTGCCGGGCCAAAGTTACCGCTTTCTGCTCGACGCCCGCAAGCGTCAGGGTTTGCGGTTCATAGAAGCAGAAATCAATCAACTGCTGCTGCAGATTTTGCCCGTGCTCGAATACATTCACTCTTTGGGAGTGATTCACCGCGACATCTCCCCGGACAACCTGATTCTGCGGAGTTCTGACGGGATGCCAGTGCTGATCGACTTCGGCGGAGTAAAACAAGTCGCCGCCACCGTAGAGTCTCTTTTCGCTGAGGCTAACGGCACTCTCGCCCCCGCGACTCGCATCGGCAAGCTCGGCTACGCTCCCGTCGAACAGATGCAGATGGGTATCGTCTCTCCCCACAGCGATTTGTACGCTCTGGCGGCCACGGTTTTAGTGTTGCTGACTGGGAAGGAACCCCATCAATTGCTCGACAGCCAGACGCTGAATTGGAACTGGCGGGCGGAATGTTCTCTGTCTCCGAATTTGTCCCTGGTGCTGGATAAAATGCTTGCTCAGCAGCCGAGCCAGCGTTATTCCTCGGCTCGCGAGGTAATGCTCGCTCTCTCCGGCAATCCGCCTTTACAGCCACATTTGCCACCAGCCCCGGATTTTGGGATCACGCAGCCACCGGATCTCTCGCCTATACCCGTGCCCGCTCCCACGCCAAAACTGCCGGGCACTCCGGTGCGAATTGCTGCTATTGGCAATCAGCAAAAAATGCCTGCTTGGAAAATGGTTTTGTTTGTGGTGGCGGTGCTATCAACTATGGGGGGAGTTGGCTGGTTTGCGGGCAATTCTTTGTTAAATCTGCAATCAAAAGTGCAGAAAGTTCCCCAGCCTTCAAGCCCGAGGCAGCAGCAAGAAGATGCTTTGCAAGATCGCTTTGTAAAGCTCAAAATTGACGATCGATTCTATAACGGTTACGTCAACCTTGTGGACGAGACTTTCTATGCCAAATACCCGGAATTGGGGGGACGATTGTTAAAAGAAGGCGAGGAAGATCGCCAGTGGCGCGAAAGGTGGCAGAAAATCGGCGACGAGTTGCTCGACAAGCTGGAAAATATCAGCAGCGGCGCTAGAGCGCGGTTGGGCACTTACGACACCACTGATATCGATCGCTGGAAAACTGAGGTTAACAAGCTGAATTTGAGCAGTCGGGCTTTGTACGATTTGGCTGATGCTAAGTTCTTTTCTTGGTTTCCACAACAGCCGCGCGATCGCAATATCATCGGTTTGCCGATCGGACAAATTTGGCAAGCAATTACCGCCGACCAACTCGAAGCCTTACAAGCTGGAGCAACTGTCGAAAGCGTTGAATTTGACCGCCTATCGAAGAGCAAAAGCCTCACAGGCAATCTCAAACCCGGAGAAGGGAAAGCTTACATTGCCAGGTTGGCTCAAAATCAAACTTTGCGCGTGAATTTGCAAGCACCGCGCAAATCTACCCTACTGTCAATTTATACTCCGGGGGGGACAAAGGGCGCGCGAGCTTTGCTGGAAGATGCAGAGGGACTTAGTTGGTCAGGATTGCTGGATGATGCTGGTTTTTATGAATTCGTGGTAGTTTCTCAGGCATCCGAGCCGATCGCTTACGAGTTGAACCTGACGGCCGAATAACTGCTATTGACAATCAAGCATCCAGGATACAAGCCCCCGGATTCATTCCAACGCACAAACTCAGGACTCAGAAATAAAAAACCTGTATCCGATGAAACTTGCCCCCCGAATTTATCCGTGGGGTCGCCTCTAAAATCTAAAATCTAAAATCTAAAATCTAAAATCGATTGACGCTCTCTATCCACCCGCGCAATAATAAGGTAATACCGATCAGGTAAGTTTTCCTGTTCAAACAAAGAATATGCTGAGATTCGCGATCGTAGCTTTAGTGACTTTTGGATTAGTATTGGTGACTGGACTAGGTTTACATCCTGCCAATGCGACAGTCAGCACTCCCGAATTTTATGCTTGGAACTTTGCCTCTGTAGGCAGTAGCGAGCTGGTTTGTAAAAAGACCGTGGTAGTTCCGCAGAACCTGATAATTCCGTCATCATCAATGCACGCTGTCAGTATTACTTCTGCAATTGTAGATAAAAAGTTTTGCGCGAATTCCACTAAGCCTGTGAATTAAGGCAGTGCATAATAGGATTTCCGGTTAGAGAACCATAATTAAGTTCTCCGTTAGTCGATTTGAGATTTGAGATTTGAGATTTACTTCACAGATGAATCTGGCAGGTTGAACCTTAATCTAAAATTTTTATCTCTCCACGGCTGTTGTCTGAAAGCAAATATCCTTTTTTGGATGAATCAGGACGCTGCATCCTGATTCATCCATTGAGAAAAAACTCTAGTTTTCAGTAAAAACACGGACTAATTATGAACAATTAACCGGACATCATATAAGTGATAGCCTGAGTAATTTCCGCCATCGGCGCACTGAAACTCTTGGCTAATTTCTTTTATGAGAAATATTGAAGATTTTGTAATAAAAGTTTATCAAACGAGTCGGGCGCAGCAGTTTTCTGCTCTTGAAAGAGAGCGAAATCTCCCCAATTTAGGCAGTTCTTTGATTGTGACTTAAGAACCGAGGGGAAATATTCAGCCATTTGGCTAATGGTTTATTGGCTAATTAGCTGAATTATTAATTTGCTAGTTTGAGTATGCTAGAGTTAGTCAGGTTCAGATATATAGTGCCATCTGTTATCTAAGTATCATGCTCAAAATTTTGGTAATTGAAGACGACGAATTAATCCGGGAAACTCTTCTGCAACTCCTGGAATCTCACAGCTACCGGGTCATTGCGGCCGAGAACGGTCGAGCTGGGGTGCAGATGGCACTTTCGGAGATACCGGATTTAATTTTGTGCGATGTGCAGATGCCGGAACTCGACGGTTATGACGTGTTGCGGACTCTGCGGCAAAACTCGCTAGCTGGAACAATTCCATTTATTTTCCTCACGGCTCAAAGTGACAAAACCGATTTTCGTCGGGGGATGGAATTGGGGGCAGACGATTACTTGACAAAGCCGTTTACCAAGGCTGAATTGCTGGGAGCCATTGCTTCTCGCGTCTTGAAACGGCAAACTATTACTCAACCGCTGACAGTCGCGCTTCACCAAGCAGAAGCCAGACTCAAAGATTTAGTTAACGACTCCACCAAGGTTACGACTCTCTCTCCTGAAAAGTTTGCTCTCGAAGCTTTGCTGCGCCACGCTTTGGAACAAGGTGAGTTTCAGGTATACTATCAGCCACAAGTGAATATTGCTACCGGGCAAGTTATCGGCGCCGAAGCTTTAGTGCGCTGGCAAAATCCCGATCGAGGAATAATTTCTCCCGGAGAATTTATTCCCTTAGCAGAAGAAACAGGTTTAATTATTCAGATTGGCGAGTGGGTACTGCTTTCAGCTTGCGCTCAAGCCGCTAGTTGGCTGGCGGCGGGGTTTTCGCCCTTTACAATATCAGTAAACTTGTCGGCCCGGCAGTTGTCTGACCCGGAACTCAAGGCGCGAATCGTCCAAATATTGGAAACTACAGGTTTAGAGCCTGCTAATTTAGAATTAGAAATGACCGAAAGCGCTTTGGTGGAAAATGCGACAGTAGCAGGCGCTACTTTAAACCAACTAAAAGCTCTAGGAATTCGGATTGCTATTGACGACTTCGGCACCGGTTACGCTACTTTAGGATATCTTAAGCAATTTGCTTTTGACAGTTTAAAGATCGATCGAATTTTCGTCCGTAATGCCAACGAAGATACTCAAAATGCTGCTATTACTACAGCAGTAATTTTACTGGGTCACAGTTTGAATATGACTGTAATTGCTGAGGGAGTGGAAACAGAAGCAGAACTAGATTTTTTGAAACAACATCAGTGCGATATCATGCAGGGGTATCTGTTCAGTCGCCCCGAACCAGCAGCGATAATTGAAAGTATGTTGGTTGCCGACCCGAGTTTGTTCGCGCCGCCCCCAGTAGTAGCACCTGCTCGCGTTGTTCCTTTTGTACCTGTGTCCGAACCCGAAAAATCTAAAAACCTTTCAATGTCGGGTCTAGGAATAGTGTAAGTGTTACCAAAATTTCTATTTTATAGGATAAAATTCTTTCTTTTACCTTCTATTTTCTGCAGAAAAGTTGACGCTTCCTCATAAAAAGTTGTAGCTTTTGATGATAGGCGAATCAATGAAGGAGATTGTTCCCCATATTGCTCTACTGCTTCCCCTTTTATGCGCTAGGCGCCCCTAATTGGACTATTTGAGAAAGTGTGGCGTCTTGAAATTGCAAGCTTTTATCAAGTTGCAGGAGGTAAACTCAATTAAGTTCCTACTTTGGGACTGGCAGTTTCAAGAACTGTCCAACTGGAATTGGTGCAAGCCTGTCATGGAAAGAATATTAGTGGTGGACGACGAAGCAGACTGTCAAACAGTCTTAGCAATGTACCTGGAAAGTCAAGGATATCGGGTGGAATGCGCTAATTCAGGGGTTGAGGCGCTCTCGATTTTTGAAAATGCCCCCCCAGATTTGGTAATTTCAGATGTCATGATGCCGGAAATGGACGGGTTTGAGTTTTGTCGCCGTTTGCGAACTACCCGTTTGGGACAGTTAGTCCCCTTTATATTTTTGTCGGGTCAAGGCGAGTTGGAGTCAAAAGTTGAAGGTCATTCGATCGGCGGTGACGATTATCTGGTAAAACCTTTTCAGTCTGAAGAAATCTTAGCCAAGGTAAAGGCGCAGTTAGAGCGCTCTCACCGGATTCACGCCGAAATTGTCCGACTGCTGCAAACTTCTAGCGGTAGGGCGGTGGAACCACAACTTGTGGCAGTATTGCCAGCACCTGCACCTTTGCCTTTAACACCAGCCGAGGAAAGAGTTTTTTGGGAGGTTATCCAGGGTTATACTAACAAACAAATTAGCGATCGGCTGTTTATTAGCCCCCGGACTGTGCAAGCTCATTTAGGCAGCATTTTCAGCAAATTACAATTAGAAAATCGTGCCCAGCTTGTGAGATTTGCCCTAGAAAGAGGATACAAACCACCTCAAACTTAGCTCGGATCTCAACCTAGGGTGCGCCAGCCAGCCAGTGGATTTTAGATTTTAGATTTTAGATTTTAGATTTACTCCACAGATTCATCTGGGAACTCAAACTTTAGTCTAAAATTTGGAGATTTCCACTACTTAAGTCGGGGGCTTGTATCCGTTTTTTGGCCGGGTCAGTCGATTTTAGATTTTAGATTTTAGATTTACTCCACAGATTCATCTGGGAACTCAAACTTTAGTCTAAAATTTGGAGATTTCCACTACTTAAGTCGGGGGCTTGTATCCGTTTTTGTGCCGGGATCAAAAACTCCCGTAGCTGCCAAAAAAATGGAGGCTGACGCACTCAGCAGGCAAATTATTCCACATTCAAAACACAATAAGGAAAATTCGTTATCACGCAAACCCCCGGCCCCAAATTCGTACCCCGCAAGTTGGCACGTTCCAAATCAGCCTGTCGCACGTTATTCGCCGCATCAATATTTGTCCCGGTCAATTGAGCCCTAGGAAGCCTGGTATTTGACAAAATAGCAGCCTGCAAATTACTCTCGCGCACATCCGCGAAAGACAAATCCGCTCCGCTTAAATTCGCACGATTCAAATTCACTCTAAACACCAGCGAACGCCTCAAATCGGCATTCGACAAATTAGCTTCCAGCAGAGAAGCTTCGGCCAGATTCGCATTAAAAAGTTTAGCACCGCGCAAATCCGCACTCGTCAGATTAGCTCGCCCCAAAAAAGCATTAGACAAATCCGCATTTCGCAGATTAGCATCGTACAACTCAGCACCGTACAACTCAGCGTTGACTAAATTAGCATTAGACAAATTAGCATCACTTAAATCCGCTTCTAGCAAATTAGCTTCATAGAGATTTGCTCCGCTTAAATCCGCTCCTCTTAAATTAGCTCTGTACAAGCTAGCCTTGAACAAATCAGCATTTCTCAAGTCACAGCCCTCGCACTCTTTAGTTTCCAGCAATTGCCTAACATGATCTGGATTTTGAGCTTGAACGGGATCGACCAGCCCAAACAAAGCTAAACTTGCCGTTACAGTTGCCAAGAGTTTAAGTTTCACAAACAAACCTCACTGCTACTTCAAAAAAATTATACTAGCAAACTATAGACTTTAAACCCATATCCTTCTCTCTTTTCTCTTGCTCTGCGTTCTCTGCGCCCTCTGCGGTAAATCTTCAAAAAAATGATTCGCAGCCAAGGATATAGGCCAGCTTCCAGCAAGGCGGGCAAAGCCCGCCCTACTTAACTTAATTAAGCTTCATCTAAAGCAGCAACACCAGGCAATTCCTTACCTTCGAGCAGCTCCAAACTAGCACCACCACCAGTAGAAATGTGGCTCATTTGTTCACCTAAATTCAACTGTTCAACAGCCGCCACCGAGTCACCACCACCGATAATTGTGGTAGTACCAGTTTTAGTAAGTCCAGCCAAAGAATGAGCGATACCTTCAGTTCCCACAGCAAACTTCTCCATCTCAAACACGCCCATGGGCCCGTTCCAGATAACAGTTTTGCAATCGGCCAAAGCATCTTGGAAAGTTTTTACTGAATCCGGGCCGATATCCAAACCCATCCAACCGTCGGGGATGCTTTCAACAGAGACAGTTTGAGTGTTAGCATCAGCAGCAAACTTGTCAGCAACTACCACATCAGTAGGTAACAGAAAAGCAACTCCCCGTTCCTTCGCCTTAGCTTCCAAAGACTTAGCCAGTTCCAGCTTGTCCTCTTCCACTAAAGACTTGCCCACGTTCAAGCCGCGAGCTTTGTAGAACGTGAAAACCATGCCACCACCCAACAGCAGTTTGTCGCACTTTTCGAGCAGTTTTTCAATGACTCCAATCTTGCTGGAAACCTTTGAACCGCCGATTATAGCAGCTAAAGGACGCTGAGGATTGTCGATCGCACTGCCGAGATATTGCAGTTCCTTCTCCATCAAAAACCCAGCCACAGAAGGACTCAGATACTTAGTAACACCCTCAGTAGAAGCGTGAGCCCGGTGAGCCGTACCAAAAGCATCATTGACATACAAATCCGCCACAGAAGCTAACTTCTTAGCAAATTCTGGGTCGTTTGCCTCCTCCTCTGGGTAGAAGCGGACATTTTCCAGCAACAGCACATCGCCATCTTGCATCGCGGCGACTGTAGCAGCGACTTCATCACCGATGCAGTCGTCAGTCTTTTTGACCTCTTTGCCCAACAATTCCGACAGGCGCACAGCAACGGGCGTCAAGCGCAACTTCTCCGTCACACCCTTGGGACGGCCGAAGTGGCTGCACAAAATCACCTTAGCGCCCTTGGACGCTAAATCTTGAATTGTCGGCAGAGCCGCCCGGATGCGAGTATCATCGGTGATATTGCCGTTGTCGAGCGGCACGTTAAAGTCCGCCCGCACCAATACCCGTTTGCCCGATAAGTCCGATGCCGATAAATTTGCTACAGTTTTTTTTGTCACAGGATTAACCTCCTAATATGTGTGTTTTTGTCGAATTCCGTTGAAATGGCGGCACTGGTAACTTGCACCCCGGCCTCGGACGCATTCAACCGCGCCCGTATAAAAAACGGAAGATGGAACAAACGGCACTGATTGGCTTAACCTAAACATTTTATCGGAGTCCGTGTCCCGGAGATGTGCAGTATGTTCAAGACAGTCTTATTTCCTGTCGATCAAAGCCGAGAAGCCCGCGAAGCTGCCGAAAAGGTGGTCAATATCGTAAAAACCTACGGTGCTCGTTTAGTTATTCTCTCGGTAGTCGAGCCCCCAGCCGAGGAGGCCGACGCCCCCGCGCGAGAGGTGATGACTTCCCCCGAAGCAGTCGCCAAACTTCTTTCTGAGGCCCAATCGATGTTTTCCCAGCAGGGAATTGAAGCTGAAATCATCGAACGGGAAGGCAAACCTGCTTTCACGATTTGTGATGTGGCTGACGAAATTGGGGCAGATTTGATTGTGATGGGCTGTCGGGGGATGGGTTTAACCGATGATGGGGCGTCTGACAGCGTTACCAATCGGGTGATCAATCTGTCTCCTTGTGCAGTTTTGATTGTGCCTTAGTCAGTTGACTGTTGACAGTTGTCAGTTGACTGTTGACTGTTGGCAGTTGGCAGTTGGCAGTTGACTGTTGTCATTCAACAACTAACCAATAACAACTAACAACTAACAACTAACAACTGTCAACTAACAACTAACAACTAACAACTAACAACTAACAAATAACAACTAACAAGTAACAAAAGTCAACAGTCAACAGTCAACAGTCAACAGTCAACAGTCAACAGTCAACTAACTAATGAAAATTCACTGGTATCCCGGTCACATTGCCAAAGCTGAACGGGCATTAAAAGAACAGCTAAAGCGGGTAGATGTGGTGCTCGAAGTCCGAGATGCCCGCATTCCATTGGCTACTTATCACCCCCAAATGCCGAATTGGGTGGGCGGCAAGGCACGAGTATTGGTCGTCAACCGCATGGACATGATTACGCCTCGATCGCGCGAGACGTGGGAAACATGGTTTGATGCCCAGGGGGAAACTGCGTATTTTACTAATGCCGAGCACGGTCAAGGAGTAGACGCTGTGGCGGATGCCGTGCAGGATGCTGGGGTGCAGCTCAATAAAAGAAGGTTCGATCGAGGTATGCTGCCCCGTCCAGTCCGGGCAGTGGTAATGGGATTTCCCAATGTCGGAAAATCTGCTTTAATTAATCGGCTGTTAGGGCGGAGAGTGGTAGACAGTGCCCGCAGAGCTGGAGTAACTAAATCGCTCCGATGGATTCGCATTTCTGACGAAATTGAATTATTAGACGCCCCCGGAGTGATCCCAACCCGAATTAACAATCAAGAAAATGCCCTAAAATTAGCTATTTGCGAAGATATTGGCGAAGCAGCTTACGACAATCAAGTAGTAGCAGCAGCTATGGTAGATTTGCTCCAAGGGCTGGAGGCGACTGATGACACGTTGATATCACTATCAGGTTTCAAATCCAGGTATAAATTAGATGCAGCCTCTAGTAATGGTGAAGATTATTTGCACGAGGTAGCAAAAGACAGGTACAAAGGAGATGTCGAACGGACGGCGAGGCAGATGTTAAACGATTTTAGAACTGGTGTTTTGGGTCAACTTACTTTGGAGTTGCCGCCGGCTTGATCAGACTCGTAACCTACAACTAATCAGAAATGGTATTCAATAGAGAGTTGCTGACCCTGATAATGTGAACTTCGTCTCCTATGTGTAATATTTTTTCTGCTGATTGAGGTGCGAGTCGCGTGTTGACTATCAGCCGAGTAAAGTGATTTAAATGCCCTTTTTTTAGCAGGTCAGGCATAATTTCCTTCTGCTTTGCTGTTAGTATATTTTTAAAATTTAGATCGCTTGCTTGCGCCGCATAATTTCGCGTAGATAGGAGACATGGCTGACCTGGATTAATAGCTTCAAATATTACAGTCCCTATTTTAAACCTCACAATTTCATCGGCTTGTGGTAAAAGTTGGTCTTCCCAAAAAGCCGGGACATCTCCTATTTCAATATTAGCTCGCAAGCGATGGCGCATCTCGTTAACGCAAACTCTCGGAAACCAAGATGCAACTTCGGCAATTGTTTCGGTACTGATAATGCTTGGCCCTGGTGCAGCGGTATTGTCGGGAAAACCTGTAAGCAAGTTTTCAATTAATTTGACAGGGAAACCAAAGTAGCTGCTCAACCAAGATTCTATTCCCAAGCGTTCTCTATCTACATGAAAAAATATTTCTTGTTCGGTGCCTTGAATTTTCAGACCGGCAATTCTCTTTTTGATGTCAAAGGATAAGCGTAGAAAACTGACTCCGCTGTTGTGCTTAGTGTTAACCAATTCTCCTGCTGCATCGCAGATTGCAAAAGAACGATCGCCTTCTAGAGCTCCGCTGGCTAGAATATTTGCTTGACTGACTGCTATGCCGTCAAGGGACTTGACCGGATAGATATGAATGCTGGCGACGTAGGACATTTCGAGCCATTGATAAATAATTGTCGTTTTAGATACATTCTAGCATCCCTGTCCGCAGAAGGATGACTGCCGTTGACTTTACTAAATAAAATAGGAATGAAATAAAAAGGGCCAACTTTTTTGAAGTTTAAATTTTGCCGGAGCTGCTTGTAAAGAAAAATTAAAGAAGTCGGGCTGAGCTTGTGGTATATATTATGCTAAAAAATACAAACAATTGAACCGAGTTGCAAGCAGTCAGGAACCTCAGCCTAAAGGCATGAGGCTTGAAAGAGAAATCTCGAAAGCCGTACTGACCAGACTAAGGCTTAATTGCCTACGTTTTGAGAGTCACGACACCCTGGAATGCGTAGCTAGTTCCTTGCTCTGTCGCTGAAGGTTAAACAGTTCTAAGGTCACTGGAACAGTGCTTTCAGCCTAACAAGCTCTCAAAACATTGTCGAAGCTAACATTACCCCGCAAGGGAGGCTCGAAAAGAGCAAAACACTATGCGTACAGGGCTGGGAAGTTTGAGGCGGTAATTGTCCCGTTGAAAGTGCAACACAAAAGCACACCGAGCCAACCAGTCCCAAGGCGGTAGTAAATCAAAAATGTAAAGCCGTCCTAAAAGGACGGGGTTTCTACCCATTTTTCTGATGACTGAAAGCGAAAGAACAGGTATGATTTCGCGACGGAATTTAATGCTGAGGGCTGGTGCAGGGATGCTGGCGGCAAGCTTGGCACCTGCGTTTTTACAAGCCGAAGCAGCAAAGGCAGAGGCAATCTCTGACATTACTCCTACTGACATTACTCCTAGCAGTGCTCTTAAGAAATTGATGGAGGGGAATCAACGCTACATTGAGCAAAAACGGACATTTCCCGACCAAGCTCGATCGCGAGTTGTAGAAGTAGCAAAGGGTCAACACCCGTTTGCAACCATCCTGGCTTGTTCTGATTCGCGCGTTGCTCCCGAAATTATCTTCGACCAAGGATTAGGGGACTTATTTGATATCCGAGTAGCTGGCAATTTTCTCGACGATGTGGTTCTCGGAAATATAGAATATGCGGCCTTAGAATTAGGCGTGCCACTATTAGTAATTCTGGGTCACGAACGCTGCGGTGCTGTCAAAGCAGCTTTAGATGGTAAAGCTGTGCCGGGTCACATTAGCACTTTGGTGGCGGCGATTAAACCCGCAGTAGATTCGACCAAAGGTCAAACAGGCAATGCGTGGGATAACGCAGTCAGAGCTAATGTGAAAATGAATGTAAATAAGTTACAATCCTCGTCGCCTATTTTAGCTGAAGCAATCAAAGCCGGCAAGCTTAAAGTTGTTGGGGGCCGCTACGATTTGGATAGCGGCAAAGTAGAGATAATTGCTTGATTTTGCTGGTAATTTTCAGAATTTGTAGGGTAGTGCCAAGAGTGCCTACCCCTTGGGGAGCGAGGGGAAACCATCGGGGATTGCCCCTAAGAATTATTTGGTAACGATAAAGTAGATATGCAAGTTTAAAGTAAACCCATTTCTTGTAGTCCCCGGCGCAGGCGTTCTGCTTCAAATGGGCGGCGCTGTTCGTGAAGGGCGATCGCTCTTTTGAATTCTGCTAAACTTTCTGGCATTTTGCCAATTTTGAGCAAGGCTACTGCCAAGTTTTGATGAGCTTCCGCGTGTTCGGGATCGATTTTTATTGCTTGTCGGTAATAGGCGATCGCATCTGCTAAATTTCCGGCTGCCTTCAGCGTCAATCCCAAATTGTAGTGACCTACTCCAAAATTAGGGTCAATTTTTAAAGCTGCTTTGTAAGCTTTTTCAGCAGATTTCAAATCTCCTTCATCTTTGAGCAAATTGCCCAAGTTATTGTAAGCACCCAACTTGAGTGGCGGGAACACATTGGTATTAATTGCCGCTTGATAGTGTTCTTTTGATTTGGCAAACTGCTGCTGCTGGCGATATGCAATTCCCAAATGATAGTTTAGTTCGTAAAGAATAGAATCATTAATGGCCTCCGCAGTCAAGCCTTTGGTTAATAAATTAATTCCCCGCCCGATTTGCCCGCTTTCTACATACAAAGCGCCTAATTTGCTACAAGCATAAGCATCGTTTGGATAATAAGCTATATAGCGTTCCATTGCTGCTTGAGCTTTTTGGAATTTACTTTTTGCGGCGATCGCATCTTTTTGATAACCAGAGTGCCAAATCGCCACATCGGGGAGAGAAGCTATTTTCCAATTTGGTTCCCTCTGCAAAATCTCAGCCACGCTGTCGTCTACCATTGCGTGGTAAGGGCGAGAAAAGCGGATATCGAGGCGATTGCGAAACAAGCGCGACACTAGGGAATAGGGAGATTGAGAGGCACCGATTTCTTGGCGGATGAGATTGATTAGCAGCAGCCGATCGCTCGCAATTGCCTGCTTTATTTGAGGGAGAATCTCCGGTACCAACACCTCATCGGCATCCAACACCAAAATCCAGTCGCCCTGGGCGTGCTTCAGACACTCATTGCGCGGCGCTGCGAAGTCGTCGCACCATTCAAAGTCATAAACCCTCGCCCCGGATTCTCGGGCAATTTCACGAGTGCGATCGCCCGAACCCGTATCCACCACCACCATTTCGTCCACAACACCCTTAACGCTGTCCAAAGTCCGCGACAGTGTTGCCTCTTCATTCTTCACAATCATGCACAGAGTCAGATCCATCGGGCGCAAACTTTCCTCATTTCACAAAATTATTGTAATTTTTTACCAGTAAAACACAAAAAGTCCCAGAAAAAATTCTCCTATTTCCTTTTTGCTTTGAGCATAAGTACCTTTCTTCCCTCGAAAATATGGGTTAACTCTTTTGAGATATTAAAAAGCCTCAAACTCCGACGATTCATGAGAAATCCTACCACTTTCGGTTCATCCCTGCGGTAGAGGTAAGAGCGGGATAGGGGTTGTTATTCTAAGAACATAAGACAAGGCACAAGAAAAGTTTAAGTATTCAGGAGAAAGAGAAATGGGAATTATTGCTTGGATCGTTTTAGGACTGATTGCCGGTGCGCTAGCCAAAGCCATTTATCCGGGATCTCAAGGCGGCGGTTTTCTGGCAACAACAGGTTTAGGAATTTTGGGCGCGTTAGTGGGAGGTTATCTAGGCCAAGTCTTGCTGGGGACGAGCGGGGGAGCATCCTTCGGAGCATTGACTCTACCCAGCATAGCTTTTGCAGTCGTAGGTGCGATCGTTCTACTATTCATCTGGGGATTGTTAACTCAGCGTGCTGCATAACAAATATTGCCAATTCCCAGTCGATCGACTTTTAGGGTATTCATAAACCCGGTTTCTTCCAGAAACCGGGCTTTTCAGTTGTTGGTAGGATGCGTCAATCGATTTTAGATTTTAGATTTTAGATTTTAGAGGCGACTCCACGGGTAAATGCGGGGGCTTGAGGATTTTCGATTTGAGATTTTGGATTGATTCCACTGATAAATCACGTGGCGGGTACCATCAAGAAATTCTTGGTCAGCCTACTTTTACCAAATCCGGGTTAAAAACCCCTATTAGACTCAGCGCTGGCAACAGTTCAAGAGCAAAACATTTGTCAGAGTCAAGTGGGACTGAAGAATAAATGGGTAAAAATCCCGGATTTGGTATCAATTAATTAATCCGCAAATTGAAAGGCAAGCGAACATAAACCCCCTGCGGGTCGTTCATCGACTTGATAACAGCCAATTCATCTTGCATTTTCTTAAATTCGGCCGTTAGCGGGTCAAGTTTGGCGGCGGGTTTCAAAACGTGAACGCCTGAAATTCTTTCCAAAATTCGCTCCTCCAAACTGCGGCGTTTGGGATATTCTTCCACCTTCCAATCGTCGCCGAGTTTAGCTTGCTTAGCAGCCTCTCTGACAGCATCTTCAAGCCCGCCAATTTCATCGACTAAACCCAACTGTTTCGCAGCCGTACCAGACCACACCCTGCCTTGAGCAATTTCTTGTACCTTGTTTTTCGGCAGTTTGCGGGAGTTGGCGACTTTAGTAATAAATCGATCGTAAATGCGATCGACTATCCTCTGAATATTCGCCAATTCTTGAGGATTTTTCGGGCGGGAAACCGTGTTAGTATCCGCAAAGCGGCCGGTTTTCACCACGTCCCAAGTTAGGCCGTTGTTAGCAGCCAACTTTTCGGCGTTGAACAGCATTCCAAAAACGCCGATCGAACCGGTTATCGTATTTGGTTCGGCAAAAATGCGGCTGGAACCCATCGAAATCCAATAGCCGCCGGAAGCTGCTAAATTTCCCATCGAAACGATCACTGGTTTCTTTTTGCCCGTCAACATAACTTCGCGTGCAATTACTTCGGCCGCCGTCGCACTGCCTCCGGGACTGTTGACGCGCAAAACTAAGGCTTTTACGTCGTCATCTTCTCGGATTTTCCGCATTGCTTGAGCGATGCGATCGCCTCCTACTTCAGTCGGGCCCCCTTCGCCGTCTACAATCTCTCCTTCAGCGTAAAGTATAGCAATTTGGTTTTTATTGTTAGCGCTAGTTGAGTTTTTATTCTCAGCAATTTTTGCGTAGTTTTTCAAACTAATTTGCTTGAAAGATTTGTTTTCGCGATCGGTTCCTGTTAGTTTTTTGAGTTCGGTCAATATTTCGTCAAAGTATACAACTTTATCAACTAACTTGTTTTTGAGAGCTTCGTCAGCCATCAAAATTCCGCGATTATCTGCAAGCGCTTGCAGTTGCGGAACAGTCACTTTGCGACTCGGGGCGACAGTTTTCAGGTATTCTCCCCACATATCTCCGAGCAACTTTTGAGTTTGCTGGCGATTTTCGGGACTCATTTTTGTGAGTAAAAACGGCTCAACGGCTGACTTGTATTTGCCGACGCGAGTCACTTGCACTCCCACGCCGTATTTTTCCAAAGCACCGGTGAAAAACATTGCCTGACTGCTAAAACCGTTGATTTCCAAAGCGCCGTAAGGATTGACGGCAATTGTATTAGCAACGGAACCGAGGTAATAATCTCGCTCATTCCAGTCCATCTGGTAAGCAAAAATGGGTTTTTTGGCATCTCGGAAACGCTGCAAGGCCGATCGAACTTCTTTGAGATTGGCAAACCCGCTGCTGCTCGAATCCGAGCTGCCTTCGAGATAAATGCCAACGATTTTCGGGTCTTTTTTCGCATATTCGATCGTATCTAAAACAGTCCGCAGCGTCACAGCATCGCCGGAATCGTCCGAAAGCACATCTTGAATCGCTGCGCCTGTGCTGCGGATCGGTTTGCTGTCTGTGATATTTAAAGAAAGGTCTAATACCAATACAGACTTATCTTTAACTTGCGGGCCTGAATCTTTAGACGACGATGCCGCCATAGCAATTAGCAGTACCAGTCCCCCCAATCCTATGCTGCCCAGCAGCAACAATCCTAGGAAGGTTCCCAGTAAACTTGCACAGGTATATTTTAGGAAATCTTTCATTAGATAATTGGTAATTAGTTATTAGTCAATAGTCAATAGTCATTAGTCATTAGTTAGAGCACATCCGGTGAGAGTGGAATCATACCGAGGTGAGCGGGACGATCGCACTGCAATCGGAATGATATTTTTCCGATGCCAGCGGAAACGATATTATGGGTAATTCCTGCAACTAGGATTTAGCAATTATCCTCTGTCGTAGTTATTAGCTAATGACTTTTGACTGCTGACTAATGACTTTTGACTGCTGACTCACTTTTATCTTAACCTTTCCAAAACCCCAGATTGTTTTAGCTCATCCAAATTACCGCAGCCTGTACAGAACATCACGGTGGCGATTTCTGCAATTAATACCTCAGCAAGGAGGGCTGCGGCTGATTCCGATTCCGCTGCAGCTTGTAGAAACGGCCGCGCCAGTCCCGCAATATCCGCGCCAAGGGCGATAGCCTTCGCTGCATCCAACCCGTTTTGCAAGCCTCCAGAGGCAATCAGGGGAACATCCGGCGCTACGGCGCGGGTGCTGACAATGCACTCGGCTGTCGGTATTCCCCAGTCGGCAAAGGTTGCGCCTAACCTGCGCTGCTTGCCATCTTTAGCTCGCTCTCCTTCTATTTTCGCCCAAGAAGTGCCTCCGGCCCCGGCAATGTCGATCGCACCTACCCCCGCAGCGAGCAATTTCTTTGCCATCTTTCCTGAAATACCGTTGCCGACTTCTTTAGCAATAACTGGTACTGGTAATTTAGCGCACAATTTGGCTATTTTATCTAGCAGTCCTTTAAAGTTAGTATCGCCTTCGGTTTGGACGCACTCTTGCAGCGGATTTAGGTGCAAAATTAGAGCATCGGCTTCGAGAATATCAACAATTTTTTGGCACTCTTCCAAACCGTAATTGTAGTTTAATTGAACTGCTCCGATATTGGCGAATAGTAGAATATCTGGAGCGCGGCGACGGACGGCAAATGTAGGAGCTAGTTGAGGATTTTCTACGATGATTCGCTGGGAACCGACTCCCATTGCCAGTTTGTATTCTTGAGCGACATCGGCGAGGCGATAATTGATTGTCTGGGCTAATTCTGTGCCACCGGTCATCGAGGAAATTAGCAGGGGAACGGCTAGTTTTTTGCCGAGAAATGTGGAGGTTAAATCGATTTGGGTGCGATCGAGTTCTGGCAAACAGCAGTGTTCAAAACGGTAGCGTTCGAGGCCGCTGGTAGTTTCGCGAAATTGTACGTCTTCTTCGAGGCAAATCCGCAGGTGGTCTGCTTTGCGGGTTTCGGTTTGCGAGGGGGAGGTTAGCGGCAAGTTCACTGTGGCTATTTGGGGAAAGAGTTTTGATTTGGGAATATAGCAATTTTATTTCATTTTTGATATTTTTTTATGAACCGCAGAGAGCGCAGAGGGCGCAGAGGAGAAGAAAGGAGAGAGGTTCGCAAATGCTGTAAGGGTTGCTGTATTATCCAGGAACAGTTAGCGGCATTCCGTTATCGGAAGCTTTCAACTTGAGTAAAAAAGGAACTGCTTTTTGCACCCATGCTTTGACTGACGTGTAACTTGCCGCATCTTCTCCGAAGGAAATTTCCAGCATATCTGTGTGAATTATCCCCGGATTCAAAGGAACTGCTGCCATACCTGCGGGCAATTCTTGAGCGAGCGATCGGGTAAGTCCTTCTATTGCCCACTTGGAAGCACAATAGGGCGCAACTTCCGGTGAAGTTGACCTGCCCCAACCCGAACTAAAGTTGACAATTATGCCGCTTTTTCGAGCAATCATTGCGGGGACGAAGTGGCGAATTACATTAGCTGTACCCTTAATATTAACATCAATTACCTGCGAAAATTCTTCGTTACTAACATTCCACAGAGGCGCGAGATGATTAGTTACACCTGCATTGTTAATTAGCAAATCGGGCGGCTCATTTTTTGCCAGCATTTCTGTTGCCCAAGCTTTTACGCGATCGTCGTTTGCGACATCCAAACAAGTAAAATGGTGTGGCGTACTATATTTTTGGTTGAGTTTTTCCACCGCTTCGGAAGAACGGGCGCATCCCAAAACTGTATGTCCCAATTCAATAAACTTTTCGGTCATGGCAAGACCAAGACCGCGACTGACTCCGGTAATTACAATTAATTTTGTCATAAAGTTGCTCCTAGTTTGACATTAAGTAATATAATACATATTGACGGGTCAATTAACAAATCGATCGCAGGGAGAAAGCATGAAAGTAAAAGCAGCAGTGGCTCGCAGTGCCGGCAAACCTTTGAGTATTGAAACGGTTGATCTGGATGGGCCGAGGGCTGGAGAGGTGCTGGTGGAAATTAAAGCCACGGGTGTTTGTCACACAGACGCATACACTCTTTCCGGTGCCGATCCTGAAGGTTTGTTTCCTGCTATCTTAGGCCACGAGGGAGCCGGGATTGTCGCCGAAATTGGGGCGGGAGTAACTAGCGTCAAAGTGGGCGATCGGGTAATTCCTCTATACACTCCCGAATGCCGCAACTGCGAATATTGTTTGAGCGGCAAAACTAATCTCTGTCAAGCAATTCGCGTGACTCAAGGCCAGGGAGTGATGCCCGACGGCACGAGCAGGTTTTCCATAGACGGGCAGAAACTTTACCATTACATGGGAACTTCTACCTTCGCTAATTATACAGTATTGCCGGAAATTGCAGTAGCAAAAATTCGCGAAGATGCTCCTTTTGATAAAGTTTGTTTAATCGGCTGTGGCGTCACAACTGGCATCGGTGCTGTCATCAATACTGCGAAAGTAGAGCCTGGTTCTAATGTGGTAGTTTTTGGTTTGGGCGGCGTGGGTTTGAATGTAATTCAAGCGGCTCGCATGGTGGGAGCTAACATGATTGTCGGCGTAGACTTGAATCCCGACAAGCGAGAGATGGCGGAAAAATTCGGCATGACTCACTTTGTCAATCCCCGCGAAGTGGAAGGCGATTTAGTGCCTTATTTGGTAGATTTAACCAAAGGCGGAGCTGATTACAGTTTTGAATGTATCGGCAACATTAATGTGATGCGGCAAGCTTTGGAATGCTGCCACAAAGGTTGGGGCGTGAGCGTAATTGTTGGGGTAGCGGGAGCTGGTCAAGAAATTAGCACCCGCCCGTTTCAGCTAGTAACTGGCAGGGTTTGGAAAGGCACGGCTTTTGGCGGCGCGAAAGGGAGAACTGATGTTCCTAAGATTGTTGATTGGTATATGGACGGTAAAATTGATATTGACAGTCTGGTAACTCAGGTAATGCCGATCGACAAAATCAATGAAGCTTTTGATTTGATGCACAAAGGCGAAGTAATTCGCACAGTGTTGACATTTTGAGTTTTTGAAGGAAGAAGTTCGGCAACGGATTTTGTAACGAATCTAACCGATAGAACAAAGCTTAATCCCCAATTCCCAATTCCCAATTCCCAATTATGATCTCTGACTCCCTAAAACTGCAAAAAGAATATAAAAGTTTCGGTGGCAAACTCGGCTTTTATAGCCATCAATCCTCTGCTTGCAACAGCGAGATGAAATTCGCACTTTATCAGCCCCCCCAAGCTTTATCTCAACCCGTACCAGTTTTGTATTTTCTATCAGGTTTAGCCTGCACAGAAGAGAACTTTATGGCAAAAGCGGGGGCGCAACAGTTTGCGGCAAAATATGGGTTAATTCTGGTCGCGCCCGACACTAGCCCGCGCAATACTGGCATTTCTGGGGAAGATGACGATTGGGATTTAGGAAGTGGTGCGGGTTTTTATGTGGATGCCACAGCCGCACCTTGGAATGCTCACTATCGAATGTACAGTTATGTGGTTGATGAATTACCGAATTTAATCGCCGAAAATTTTCCAGCGATACCAGAAAAACAGGGAATTTTCGGTCATTCGATGGGCGGACACGGGGCGTTAATTTGCGCTTTGAAAAATGGATCTCGCTATCTTTCAGTTTCCGCTTTTGCGCCTATTTCCGCGCCAATGCGCTGCCCTTGGGGAGAAAAAGCTTTTGCAAACTACCTCGGCAACGACAAAGAGATTTGGAGGGCTTGGGATGCTAGCGAATTGGTAGTTGCAGCGCGATATAACCGTCCGATTCTGATTGACTGCGGCACGGCTGATTCGTATCTTGCTGATGGGCAGTTGTTGCCGGAAGTGTTCGCGGAGGCTTGTGCAAAAGCGGGACAGCCACTAACTTTAAGGATGCAGGAAGGTTACGATCATAGCTATTATTTTATAGCTAGTTTTATGGAGGATCATATTCAATTTCACGCTGCTGCTTTGTGTGAGTGAACTTTAGTTTGTAGTAAGGACTTTAGTCCTTAAACCTAATTTCATTGTGCAACGCACTCCAGGGGACTAAAAGCATATCAGCTATTTGCGATTGTCCTCTAGCCCTGTAGATATCCATAGCTTTCTCAAAATCTTCAATTCCCCCCTGTAAATCTCCTGTTCCACTTCGAGCAGTAGCACGAATCATGTAAGCTTCTACAAAGTCAGGATTGAGATTTATTGCTTGAGTAAAAGCTGCAACTGCTTCCTCGTACAGCCCCCTGCGACCGAGGTCGAATCCTTGTTCGTAAAATTCTCGAGCTTCCATCGCATTTCTTAATTATCGATATTATCGATCTAGTTAATTCTGGAGCGTTGATATAGAAGTTTTTAACCCGATGAAATACAGCAGACGGGTGTAAGGACACGGCAGTCCAGTTGATGATTTGTAGTGAGGAATTTAGTCCTTAAAAGAACGACTGAACTCCTTACTACAAACGGTTAATTTAGGTCGATGGGAAATACCCAGTCTTGGTAGTTACTATCGCGATTTTCGATGATTCCCGTGAGTTTGTGCAATAGTTTTTCTGTGATGGGTCGGTTTTTGGGCAAGTGATAGTTTTCTACTCGCTTAATTGGCGTAATCTTCGCGGCGGTTCCGCAGAGGAAAATCTCGTCTGCAATCAACAGTTCTGATCTATCAACTGGTCTTTCTATGACTTCAATTCCTAAGTCTCTGGCGATTGTGATTACGCTGTCTCTGGTAATTCCTTCGAGAATATCTTGCTCGAAACCGGGAGTAACTAATTTACCGTTTCTGGCGACAAATATGTTCATTCCTGAAGCTTCGCTAACTTTTCCCTGAGTGTTCATCATAATTGCTTCGTCGAAGCCGGATTCTACTGCTTCGGTTTTGGCTAAAGCTGAGGTGATGTAGGCGCCGCTAATTTTACCTCTTAAGGGCAAACTGCGGTCTTCTTGGCGGTACCAAGAGCTAATTCTACAGTTGACTCCTTCTTTGGGCAAATAGTCTGAAAGTTCTAATCCGTAGACAAAAAAGTCTGTGTCTACGTTGTGCAGTCTGGGGGCAATTCCTAAACTGGATGTGTAGATAAAAGGGCGGATATAAAATGATTTTGTTGGTTGGTTTTTCTGGACAAAATCAATAATTATTTGTTGGATTTTGCTGGCGGGTAAATCGCAGTGAAGGAAGCTGGCACTTTGACTTAATCTTTGACAGTGACGGTCTAATCTAAATAGCAATATTCGATCGGCATTTTGGGGGTCGGGAATTCCCCGCAACCCGCCTAAAACTCCGGTTCCGTAGTGCAGTGCGTGGGTTGCTATGGAAATTTTGGCGTCGGTAAATGGGAGAAATTGGTTTTGAAAGTAGGCAATTGGCAGAAAACTATCCATGATTCAAGCTGGCGATGAGTTTTGCAGTCCGCTAGGAAAGCTGAATTGGATAATATTACCATAAGTTATACCATTTTAAGTTTAAGATTTTAGATTTTAGATTTACAATGACTGATTTGATATAAGTTTGGAGGTGGTCTAAAGTTATCTTTTTTATTACAATACTCCGGACAGTTTTTAAAGAGGAATGCGATCGCAATAAAATAGAGAAGTGAAAAAAGTGAGTGCAATCTGA
>NZ_JAUBVF010000131.1:0-3310 GCF_036705685.1 Microcoleus sp. AT3-A2 | reverse complement strand
TTTTTTTTTAATTAACTATTTTTATCGATTTTATCATGATCTTGCCTCTGTCTCACATTTATTTGAAATGACTATAACTCATCTGGCGGAGTGCTAAGGCAAAACTGACGGTGAGAAAATCAAGAATTTCTGGCTTAAAGCACCTGCTGCCAGGGAAAATTTATAGGAAGAAGCGGCCGCGTGTCTGAGAAACCCGGTTGATTCGTAGATGTCTCGTTACTCAACCCAAAATTTTTCATATCAGCCCGGTTTCTATCCCGCGTACACAAATTTTGATTGAGCTAGTCGGCCGCTCAATCAAATTTCATCCACCACCTGAAATAAAAAGCTATTTTTTCAAATATTCCTAAAGATGAATGGCGAACTTTAAGCATAAGTAATAGCTTATAAACTGTTAACGCGGCGGTGTAATTAATCAGGGAAAAATCATCAAGGGAACGGGACTAAATTTGCTCTCTTGCCTTCATTATCCCGCAGCAAAGGTTAGAAAAATTGCACGTTACGCTGTCAATTTGACCCTCCGGTTTTGGCATCACAACCGATCGCAGCACTCTATGCAAAAGCAAGCATTACCATGAAATCTTCTAAATTGTTGAAAGTTGTTTTAGCAAGCGCTTGTACTTTAGGTTTATCAACGGTTTCCTTAGCAGTGCCTGCTTCTGCCCAGTCAGGCGGTGCTGGAAGCGGTGCAGGCACAACTGGTACAGGCACCGGCACTACTGGTACGACAGACGGCACGACTGGCACCGGCACTGGTACAACAGGCACGGGTACAACCGGCACAACCGGTACAACAGGCACGGGTACAACCGATACAACCGGCACTGGTACAACAGGCACGGGTACAACCGATACAACCGGCACGGGTACAACAGGCACTGGTACAACCGATACAACCGGCACGGGTACAACAGGCACTGGTACAACCGATACAACCGGCACGGGTACAACCGGCACGGGTACAACCGGCACAGGTACAACGGGTACGGGTACAGCCGGCACTGGCACAACCGATACAACCGGCACTGGTACAACCGGCACTGGTACAACCGGCACGGGTACAACCGGTACGACAGACGGCACCGGTACAACGGGTACGGGTACAACCGATACAACCGGCACTGGTACAACCGATACGACGGGTACGGGTACAACCGGTACTGGTACAACGGGTACAACCGGCACGGGTACAACCGGTATTGGTACAACAGGCACGGGTATTGGTACGACAGGCACGGGTACAACGGGTACAACAGGCACGGGTACAACGGGTACAACGGGTACGACAGACGGTACAACGGGTACGACAGACGGTACAACGGGTACGACAGACGGTACGACATCGACGCCGGCTGATACTAATTCTGGAGTTTTGAGTGCTCGGCGCGATAGCCCCAACAATTTCGGCTGGCTGGGTGCCTTGGGCGCGTTTGGTTTGATCAACTTGTTTAGGAAAGGTAGTACACCCTCCCATCGGTAGTTTCGGGCGATTCCCTACGGGGTAGCTTTGCTTCACATACTTTTGAAAACAACTTAGAGGCTTAGAAATTCATGACTTCACTCAATCGCAAAAGTTTGTTCCACAAATTGGTAACAGTTGCCGGAATTGCCGGCGTTAGTTCCTTGATAGCTGTGCCGGGATTTGCAGAATTAAACCGCCACACTCACGGCTTAAACCAGTCGGGCGATCGGGTTTTTGAGCTTGCTGATAACCTAGCCGACGATGAGACTCTTCCTACCTCTCCAAACCTCCCCCCCAACAACACTCCCAGCCGTTCTCCCAACACTCCAACAGGTGGCGAAACTTCGCCTAATTCTCTCAGCAGCCAAGACAGAAACTTTGTCATGCAAGCAGGTCAAATTGGTATGCTGGAAGTGGAACTCGGCAGATTGGCAGTGCAGCGCGGTTCTAGTGCTGGTGTGAAACAATACGGGCAAGAAATGGTTGAGGAACACACTAGGGCAAATCAAGAACTGATGCAGTTAGTAATGCAAAAGCAGGTTGAATTGCCAACCGAGATGAGTACCCAGAACACAGCTTTGATGGAGCGACTTTCGGGACTCTCCGGTAGAAGTTTTGACACTGCTTACAAGCAGGCTATGATCGAGAGCCACAATCAGGCTATTGCTCTGTTTCAGGCTCAATCTCAACAGGGACAAGATCCAGAGTTGAAGGCTTGGGCCACCCAGAAGTTGCCGAACCTTCAGGCGCACTTGCAAATGGTTAACCAAATGTTGGCAGATACCAACCAGCCATAATATGAAGTAGAGTCCGATCGCCTAAAACGCGATCGGACTTTACCTCTTGTGCTCCGAGAGGGAACAGCAATAAATTCTTTTAAACGCTATAATTTTTGAGAAAAATGGAAGATTTTTTCCGCAACTTGTTGGGCAGCAATATTACAGCGACGTGGCTGTTCTTAATCGTAGGGTTTTGCTGGCTTGCTTACATACCCGGTCGCCTGAACAATTAAAAATTATTCCTTAAAACTTCAAAATTAAGTAGGTAGGCAAATAAACCTCACTGTTGAACAGACTAAGTTATAGCGTGCCTCAGAGCCTCAGATTTTCTACGATATTTCATGCCATATCTCTGGGGCACCCTACAATTTACTCTAAATTAATCATTTTTTAACAGACAGGCGTTCGATCGCCCGATCGCGGAAACAAGCAAGTGCGATCGGGCGATTTATTCAAACAACACAAAATTAATTAGTCCTCAGTGTCCACAAAAACACTCACAGCCGCCACAGCGATTAGCATTTCATCATTTTTATCATTCAGAGAGGCGATCGCCCTTCCTGGCACAATCATGCCTCCTTGCTCCACAATCAGAGTTTTGCTCCCAAAAGGCAGCACCGCCAACACCTCCTGTTCCCGCACTTGTTCCGGGTAAGGAACAGCCACCTTAACCTCAACAATCATCTGATTCGGGTCAGTCAAACCCGCCACTTCCCAAACGCCCAGCAAAGCATTGTGGGCGATCGCATTTCGTACAGCCCTTGCACAGGCTACAGTCGGTTCCTGCCCGTGCTGATCTATACCCATCCCCATTTCAATGATGAAACATTTACGTGCCATAGTTGCCCCTTGGTTGATTTTTGTTTGTAGTCGTTAGCGAAGCCCTCGAAGAGGATCGCACTTTTTCCCAAAACAATTATCAACCCAAATGACCGAATTTTATATTATTTTATCGCTCCATCAAATAACACAATAATCATCTCATTTAATAACAATACTCCGGACAGTTTTTAAGCAGCCAGAGTACCATAAGACAAGACTGAAGGAAGGTTAGGGTGATTTAAAATCA
>NZ_JAUBVF010000029.1:0-81753 GCF_036705685.1 Microcoleus sp. AT3-A2 | reverse complement strand
CGCAATGCTCACAACTTCCCTCTCGACTTGGCTGCTGGTGAAACAACTCCCGTAGCTTTGGTTGCTCCTTCTATCAATGGCTAAGTTTTAGTTTTTGATTAACAAAAAGCGCTCCTAGAAATAGGGGCGCTTTTTGTTTGGGAAAAAAAGATTTTTCTCGGCTAACAGTCAACAGTCAACAGTTGACTACACACTCCAACTTTTTGAAGTCGTATATTATGGAAAAATCATTATGAAAGGTAAGTCAGATGGTTGTCGCAATTTCTAAACAAGGATTGAGTACAGGTGCAGCCTTCCTGTCAAACGTGACATGGGAGACTCTGGAAAAGTTGGATGCAGATTTGGTAGGAACGGGGGCACGTTTAACTTATTTGGATGGGTGTTTAGAAATTATGGCCCCTTTATCTGAGGCCCACGAAGAACCTAAAAGCACTTTAGGCCAGCTTTTAGAAATTTATATGCGGATGAGAAATATTCGTTTCTACGGGCGCGGCAGTACGACGATCGGGATAAAGGAATTGGGCGCACGGAAAGAACCGGATGAGTCTTATTGTTTGGGTACGCGCAAGTCAGTTCCAGATTTGGCGATCGAGGTGAGAGTGACGAGTGGTGGAATTGATACGCTGGAAATCTATCGTCGGGTGGGTGTGCAGGAGGTTTGGTTTTGGGAGGATGGTGTAATTTCGGTTTATTGCTTGCGTCCAACGGGATATGAGTTGGTGAGTAAGAGTGAACTGTTGGCGGATTTGGATTTGCGATCGATCGAGTTCTATTCGCGTATGGCAGACCAATATGATGCGGTGAATGCTTTTATGCGATCTTTGTAGAATAGAAAAGAGTAATTCGGTGGTTTAATTGCGTTGCGATCGGGTGAAATCACCTATAGCTTATATAAGATTTAACTTGCACTGAATGTATGCTTTGAAGACGGGATTGAGAAAAAACATCGATCGCGTTCCTACTAACACTTTTTCCACTAAGCCGCGTCGCGCTAAAGATTGTATGGCTTGCCAAAATTCTGGTTGGGATAATTCACTATCAGTAGGTTTTTGGGAAATATCTACAGTTTGATTTTGAGTGGCTAACCAGTATAACGCCTTTTTTTCGGCGTCTAATAAACGCTCTAAGTGAGATTCTAAGATGGGTTCTAAGTCACCCAAGAATAAATCATTTACCTCGGATAAAAACAGGGAAACGCTACCATCAAACAACTCCAAAGTAGTTGCAGCAATGATATTTAGCCAGGAAGGATGACCTTGATAAAGGGCGATCAAGTCTGACCATTTTTCCTCATCGACTAATCCTTTTTGTTGAAAAATTTCTGCGGCTTCTTCTCCTAACCCTTTGAGGTGTAAGCTTCGCGTGGAGAGGTTTTCGGCTTCTAAATTCGCGATTTCTTTGGGCTTTTCCCAACTGAGGAGGATTAAACAACTCTGATGAGAGGATGTGGCAATTTGTTTAAAAAATTTGCCATAGTCTTCATAGCCTGCTAAATATTGACCGGCTAATTGACTACCACTAAAAATATTCTGTACGTCATCAAGAATGACTAGACAGCGAGAAGATCGGAAATAATCGAGGATTGTGGGTAATGGGGGTTGTTGCGATCGCCCAAAAAATTGCTTGAGTTCGGTTTTGACGGTTGAAAGTGCGGGTGTGTGGGTGAGGCTTAACCAAATAATATAATCAAATTCGGTTTGAATTTGTTCGATGAGTTTGAGGGCGATCGCACTTTTGCCAATTCCGCTTAAGCCGTAGACGGTAATCAAGCGGGTGTGGGCTTGCAAAATCCATTGTTTGAGGGTGGAGAGTTCTGAGGTGCGATCGTAAAAGTAAGGTAATTCCGGTGCGTCTGTTAAATCGATGATTGGCGATCGGGCTTGATTTTGGGGAGATTCAAGGGGAAAGGGCGATCGTGTTTGTGTATCTTTGATAGTTTGTATAAATTGACCGCCAATATTAATATTATCAACTTGTAATAAACAGTGACCTGATTTTGAATTTTGATAACCCCTATCTTTTTTCTCTAACTTAGAACGAAAATTATATTTTTTGAGGTTTTCTCCTAATTCCTCACCCAGCTTTCCCCATAACTTGGCAGCTTCTTTTTTAACGTGAGATTCACTACAATTAAACTCTTTAGCTATTTGAGGATATTTTTGCCTTTGCCAAACACCCGTCAGTATTGCTTCCTGTATAGGTGTGAGATGTTCTCCAGTTTTATCAACACTCAAATTATTCGCCCATTCTACAACATCTTCAAAATTCATGGGTCAGGGTTGAACGAGGTTTACTGAACTATATCCTACTAAATCCTACTTTGTCAACCGATTTATACCAAATTTTACTAAATACGTTCAGGATGGTTAAAAATTTTGGGTGCTAAATCCAACCGGTTTGAGTTGTCATATCTCAGGTAAATGTTGCAAACTATAAATTAGTTTAAAGAGTTAGGAGGGTATGTATTATGGATTTTTTAGTTGCCATACCAAGTTTTATTATCCACTTGATCTCCAGTTTATTTTCTTGGGTTTTTAGTGTCTTATCGGGAATTGTAGGTATTTTTCTATTGCCAGTTAAGCTCGTATGGGGATTATTGATGGGGGTTGGTAAAACACTAATTTCAATAGTATTATTACCAACTTTATTATTTTCCCACCCTGCGGACATCTCATTATCGCAACCTGTTGTCGCGACAAATCCTACAATTCCTAATAACAATCTGGAACTAATATTCAATGATATAAAGCGGCTAGAATTCGCAGGCAGAAATATGGAGCCTTTGAGAACTCAAGAAAGATTAGGACAGTGCGGTGACAAAATGCGAGAATACCAAAAACAAGCCGAAAATTTAGTTGAGATTACCGATGCTCTGCCCATGTCCTATAAGGTGACATTAGGGATAGCGGCTGGAGATCTCAAGTCTTGCGTGTCTTGTATGAGTTCTGCCCAAGACTCCTGCAAGCTGGTTCGCATGGGTCTCAGTGATTACCAATCAATGATGAGTGAAGAGTAAGCAATAGCAAAACAACTTAAGAGGGTATGTATAAATAAAAGCAATTGTAGAGTGGGTCAGGGAAAATAAATCTCCAATTGGAGAAGAGGACTTGCCCTGACCCACTGTTATCTCCACATTTAACTAGCGAGGCCCAGCTTCAATAGCAGAATTAGCTATTTGAACAAGCGTTTCCTCTCGCCCATTCTTCATCGTTACTCGGTACAAAACTCCTTGATACTGCCATTCAACTAAGGCCGTGCAGTAAGCACCGCAGCCATTAGAAAAAACTCCTTGTGTTCTGCCGGCTAATTGAATGGTTTTGAATTCACTCCTGAATCCTCTAGGCGGTGCTTGGGCTGGTTCTCCGCCTCTTTCTGCTGAGATACTCCCGATATAGCAAGGCGTACTGCTGCAATTAGGTATGTGGCCCATTTCAACACTATAGCCATTTGTTTCTACTCGGTTTTTTAAGTAAATTTTTTCTGAGAATGGAAGCTGACTGGGGAGAAAAATTGGTACTCTCGTCTTACCTTCAATCTGCGATAGAATTTCACGAACAGGAAAAGAAATACTCGATCGAGAATTACCACCTTCAGAATTAGCAGACTGAGGGCGAAACCCTTGCACAAAATTCGTCCACCGCTGAATTTTATTACCAGTAATATCTAAAATAGGAATTGAACGAGTCCTCGATATTGGCCGCCCAGCCTCCCCCTGAGAATATTCGATTCCAGTACGCTCTGGTTTCCCTAAACCATAAGTATTAGCAATATCGCTAGCCAACTGACAGTTGATTCTGAATTGCCCCATATCAATTTTACCATTTCCGGCGCGGTAGTACCAAGTTCTACCGCCAGCGTTGGGTATCTCCTGACAGTCCGAATATGTCACCTCAAACATCTTGGCAATATGCACGTCATAGAGGCGCAATTGACCCCCATAAGCAGATTTTGTGGTATTGGTTTCTGACACCGTAAGGGTATAAGTTCCTTCCGCGTGTTGCAATCTCATGGGAACTTGTGTTTGAGCGATCGCCCCTGGTATACTCTGAATGGAAGTTAGTGCTCCCCAACTCAAAGTAATAGCACCCAAACTTGTTAGCAATAATTCTTTTGTGCCTCTCATTTGTCCGTTGAAAACTATTGGATAGTTGTATTATAGAGCTTTAGTTTAGCTGAAAAAAAAGTTTTGCTTCTTCCTTGGTTACACACACTATATTTGTTGGCCATCAAATACCGATCGCCCATCCTCTACCATCCCCTGTTACAGGATGAAGAAGCGCGATGATCGCACCTCTTCAACAACCTCGACCCCTCCTCATGGGATAAAAAGCCGACTTACACCCATATAAGTATTAATATCAAGCACAATTTCAACCAAACGAATTGCACAACGCTGCCGATATTCAGAGTCATTCAACAAGCGGTCAGCATCGCCAATAGTAATCACCGGTAATGATGTAGAAGTAATTTCCTCGCGCATCACTTGTTCCAGAGAGTTCTCACCCTTCATACTCCGATTCGCGGTCAATAAAATCATCTGGTTTGATTGAGCCAACCGCCAAACTACCCGATCGTCACTATCGATCGGCAGACTCACTTCGTCAAAGGTGATAAATCGAATGAATACCCAATCTAGCCAGCCACTACTCAAAATGCTACCTGAGAGAAGTACGGCGTGTCCTCTCAAATTATGATCGACTAAAAAATTCATGGCTGAGACTTAAATTTTGCTTTTGCTGCTTCAAGTTTTGCTCGAATAGCTTCTTGACCAGGTTGTGGTGGTTGCGCCGCAATTCTTGCAATCAGATCGCGATTTTTTTCTTCATAGTACAGCCGCAATTCTTCAGCTTCCTTAAGAACCATTTGATACTCAGCTTCAACATCAGCGCGATTTGTCTCAATATAAGCTAAAGCCGCGTTAATTTGTTCATCTGTAAGATCAAACAATCCTCTGATAAACTTAGGCGGATATTGAGCCGTCACATAGTCCATGATGTCGTAGATGGTGATGCGCGTACCTGCGATCGTCAGTCCTCTTTCTGTACGGATGATAGCTGTTTGTTGGTTGGATATAGTTGTCATCTTGATAGCCTCCTAGAAGTTATCTTTATATTAATTACTAGCTGATTCCTCGAAAGTGGATTTTATGATATACTAACTATTAGCAGACAGAGGGCGAAAGTCTTGTACAAAATTCGTCTACCGCTGATTTTTATTACCAGTAATATCTAAAATTGGAATAGCACGAGTCCTGGATATTGACCACCCAGCCTCCCCCTCAGAATATTCGATCGCACTACGCTCTGGTTTCCCTCAACCATAAGTATTAACAATATCGCTAGCAAACTGACAGTTGATTCTGAATTGCCCATATCAATTTTACCATTTCCGGCGCGGCAATACCAAGTTCTACCGCCAGGGTTGGGTATCTCCTGAGAGTCCGAATATGTCACCTCAAACATCTTGGCGATATGCACGTCATAGAGGCGCAACTGACCTCCATAAGCAAATTTTGTCGTATTGGTTTCTGACACCGTAAGGGTATAAGTTCCTCCGCTCAAGTTCAAGATATTTTCAAGGGAAATACTCAAAACTTGTCAAAAGTCGGCGGCCCGGCGGGCCCGATTAAAGTAATTAACAGACCGGCAGTTAGCGGCACTCACCAAATGTTTAAAGAACAAGTGCTCGGAGGTGGCGAGTTTGGCACGACGAAAAATATTACCACGCTCGATCGAGATGCGACAACTCCTCTGCTGCAAGCTTTAGGCAACAACGGCATTGGCTATGCGACTTTCGCTCAAGTAGTCAATCAGAGAACGGTGCGCGTTGTTCCAGTCAACGGTGCAACGACGGATGCGGGTAACTATCCTTACCAGCGGCAGTTGTACTACGCCTACAAAAATCCTCCTAGCCAAGCAGTTAAGGATTTCTTGGGCTACGCCACTTCTTCGGAAGGACAAAAAGCCATGCTGGTTGGAAATTGAGCCTTTGCAAACATCGGACATTCAGTGAAATAGTCCACCCGACTGAAGTCTGGCGCTACACAAGCTTGCGTCCGCGCTGGCGGACTTCTTCTTTAACCCACGTAGGTCGGTTTTGTTTGTGTAGGCGCGGTTTCCAGCCGCAGGCAACCCTACAAACATCAAAATACTATTCCTTTGTCATTGCTGAACTGATAGGCTAATATTCGATGTAATTTAAAACTTAAGGTTTTTCTGTGAGCAAAAGTCGCGAACCCGTCGAAAGTTTACTTCTCTACTATTTATTCAAATGGTCAATTGTCAGCCCGATGCTGCACCTGTACTTTCGGGGCCGCATCTATGGTGCAGAAAATGTTCCAGCAGAAGGGCCTGTGGTAGTAGTCAGCAATCACGCCAGCGATTTTGACCCGCCGATTTTGTCGAATTGCATGAGGCGACCCGTCGCATTTATGGCAAAGGAAGAGTTATTTAAAGTTCCTATTTTGAAACAGGCAATTACGCTTTACGGTGCTTATCCAGTCAAGCGGGAAAGTGCCGATCGCAGTGCAATTCGATCAGCTATCAATTCTTTGGAAAATGGCTGGGCGACGGGTGTATTTTTGCAGGGAACTCGCACCCCAGACGGCAGAATTACTGAACCGAAATTAGGGGCGGCGCTGATAGCTGCTAAGGCAAAAGCGCCACTGTTACCTGTTAGTTTGTGGGGAACTCACGCGATTTCCTCGAAAGGTTCGGGAATGCCGCGTCCGGTGCCGCTGACGGTGCGAATTGGCAAGCTAATTGAAGCGCCCGGTTCGTCGGATCGCGAGGAGTTGCAAGCCTTGACTCAAAGATGTGCGATCGAGATTAATGCCATGCACGATTTGGGTCGCTGATTTTATAACTTTTGTTGCGGTTTTTCAGGTTATATCTACAGATAGATGAATGCTGAAGATAAACATCGAAAAATATCAATATAAGTGATTGAAAACAAGCGCAATAATTAGGCTTGAATTTGAGTTTAATTTTACAGGGGATAAGAAGAAAGATATGGTAACAAGCAATCAAACCCGCGCGTTGGGATTGTTTTCTAACCGCGAAGATGCCGAGCAAGCTCTGGCAGAATTGAAATCTTCCGGGTTTCCAATGGATAAAGTTTCGGTTGTTGCTAGGGATGCAGGTGAGTCTGTAGGCGATACTCAAACGATCGCTCAGGTGGGCGATAAAAATCTAGACACAGGAGCAGGAGTGGTAGCAGACACTCTGACAAATAGTGCTTTAGCCACCGTGCTAGTGGGTCTCGGAAGTTTAGCTATTCCCGGAATCGGGCCGATGATTGCAGCGGGGACTTTCGGGGCGTCACTGGTGGCTAGCGTAGCAAGCACTGGCGTCTCGGCGGCGGCTTTCGGTGGGGTGGTGAAGGCCTTGACTGACTTGGGAATTCCCGAAGAAACAGCTAGAATTTACACCGATCGCCTGCACGCCGGCGATTATTTGGTGGTAGTAGATGGCACTGAGGATGATATTAGTCGGGCTCAAGGGATTTTCAGCGGTCGGGGCATTCAAAATTGGGGCGTTTTTTAAACAAGAATTGTGCACCAAGTCTATCCCTAGGGCGATGCACATTTCACCCTTGGTAAGGACAATCAGCTCAAATTTACTACCCGACTTTTGTTTGAAAATTAGCCCATCGCTCCCCCCTAAATTAAAAAGGGGGGAACCGGAAACGGTGTTTATTCTGCCAGAAAGGGGATTGAGATTCGGCTAAAACCGCTATCTAGACGTGGTTTTAGTCTTAAGTTGACATTCATTCATTGCCCACCCGCTCCCTACAGGTAAATTATTGATTTTTATCGCTTATCTTGTGATGCTGAGGCGGTGACATAAGCAACAGCTAAAGGCGAAATTTTTTCTGTAACTGCTGCGATAATTTGGCGATCGAAGTCAGTCCAAACTCTGGGGCGATCGAACATACAAGGCTGCAAAACCCCCCACAATAAGCCGTCAGCACAAAGGTGAGCGTGAATCAAAGCTCGATGTCCGAACTCTTTTGCCTCAAAATTTTTGTTGACAACTTCAGGATTTGCTGTCTCAACATCCTCAACAAAAATCGACGGTTCAGTTCGCAAAGCTGCTGCAAATAAAGGGTCTTCTTCCCCTAAAGATTCGGGTTCTTTTTTCCATTCCGCGTCCCCAATCTCTGGAAAGTTTGAGTTGCGACGCCAGCAGTAAGGTACTCTGCCCATTTGCGTTTCAGGATTGCGGAGGTAGAGAAAGACCCGATCGCAATTTAACACCTCCCCTAAAGCCGACACCAAAGCCGAAAAAACAGCATCCGGCGTTTTGCTGTCACTCAAAATTTGCTCTAGAACTTGTGGCAGAATTTGGTCGCTCATTAACTTTAGCTATTGAAGTTCATCTACTGATTTTAAACTACTCGTTCTATTCTCTTCTCTTAGGCATTGGTCATCAGCGTCTTCCCGGTGTCTTAAATCGCTATAGAAGACAAGTTTTAAAACCAGAGGGAATGGGAAAAAATTTAAAACTTGCTCAATGCTTTCCTTTGTTTATTCAATTCTGGCTTGGCTGAAGTTAGCACCCGTATAACCGGTTGTCAGCCAAAGAATAGCCCTAGCCCCGTCGCGAACAGCTTTTTGCACTGGTTCGGGGGTTCGCCCAGACGGAACTGCCACAGGCTTAAAGCTAATGCCTCGACTGCCGAGTACGATTTCGCCGATAATCTGAGCTCGCCGCATATGATCGTCAGAAGTGATCAGATACACGCTCTCAATCCCTTGAGCTTTCAATTCATCTACCAGGGTGGTAAAATTTGTTACCGTATCCACCGCTCTGTAGTCTAAGTGCAGGCGCTCGGACTCGATTCCCGCTTCCGAAAACACCCATTCCGCGAACTCCGGATTGCTCCCAGACGACACCCAAATCGGCAATTCAGGATACTTCTGAGCAAATTTGGCGGCAAACACCTCTCGCTCCGTAGCCCCACCTAGAACTAACACAGCTTGGGGTCTCTGAAATTCGCTCTTAACCTGCTGATAGCCCAACCAACACGCCATCAAAAGCCCTACTAGGAACCAAAAACTGCGTGAAGTCTTCAAAGGCTTGTAACGCTGCGTGTTTGAATTGATTCTTAACCACATCTAAACCTATAAAAATTTTATGTAACTCACAAAGGAACCATAACAAAAAATACCGCACGTATAGCCCACTAACAGGAATTAAAAATTAAAATTTAAAAAAGGGTCGGGGGATCATAGGATTTTAGATTTTAGATTTTAGATTTTAGATTGACTCTACACTTATGTTGGGGGCTTAAACGGGGGATTTTAGATTTTAGATTTCAGATGGACTCTAGAGAGAGAGGTTCTGTGTAAGTCCTGGTCTTTCAGCAAGTATTCGTCTGTGGGCGAATTCGTTAGCGGATATGCAAAAAAGAGGGGCAAAACTTAAGCTTTCCCCTCCTGATTTTAATTTTTCTTGATTTTTAACGGGACTGGCCGGGTTCGAACCGGCGACCTAGCGCTTCAGATTTGTGTGAGTTTCCCCACTCTCTGGACTATACCTTCACCATAGGCTTGCAGCCTTTAGGTGGTGACCGTCTAGTCTCTAAACCTTCCTGATTTCAATATAGGCGATTGTTTAATCGCGCTGAACTCAGGCTTGGCTTGGTATTGCCTTAGAGTCATAGGAATCCACGAACTCTTTAGGTTTCACCAAATTTGACCACATTCACTCCTAGAGTTTCCTCGCAGGGTGCCCGATTCTTCAGGAGGCGCTTGCTCTATCCATCTGAGCCACAGCCCCAGTTGCTAAACCGTTTTGATTATAGCAGTTAATGTCGATTTTGATTTTTTTTTTGATGATTACCGATCGCCAGTTGCCAGTTTCGCAGCGATGCGGGCAAAGTTTTCTGCTGCAGTAAGTTTACCAGCACCGTAACAGGCGCGCTGTCTCCATGCGGTGACGGGAAGATGTCCGGGGGGAGCATCTTCGTTGAAGGAGAGCTCGCTGTAATATTTCCAATTTTCCTTGACTCGCCAGCCGACTCGATCGCAAAATTCAGTATAATTTGCCCCGGTACTTTCCCAAATCTGCTGCTGCACGCTCAACCCGAACCGCCCGCTGCTGTATTGTTGCCAAAGTCGGTCGATCGTGCGAAGGTCTGTAGGAGGAAAACTGTCAATATCGGCTGCACTCAGCCAGCCTTCGTCTTCCCTGACAGCGATTTGCAGCAAGATTTCCCAAGTGTGTTCATCAGCTTTGCGCCATTTTCCAGTTTCTAATAGCTTTGTCAGTTGGCGGTAGTCCATCCCTACTTCGGAGATAGCTGGAGTTGAGTCAGGTATGGCGCCGATTTTGTCTTCTAGTCGCAGTAGAGTGCTGACAATCAATTCGGGGTTTAGTTGTTCGAGCCGGTACAGAACCCATTCTAACTGAGATTGAATGTATGTGCGGGCGATCGCACCTTGCTGCACTTCCCCCTGCAACTCATCAAATTTAGCTAACCAATTTTGTTGATTGCGGGCCAATTCCCACATTTGTTTTGCCCACTGCAATCTAACTTGTTCTTTTTTTAAATAAGTTTTGGAAGGCTTAGCACGCTGCGGGTAGGGAGTCAAATCCCAGCCGCAAATCGAGCACAACTCTGCTTTTTCTTCTATGTATTCAGCACTGCACACTGGACAGTTAGACATATTGCCATAAATTCGGTTGCCAAGTCATTATATGACATCCGTTATATTAACCATAATTTGAGTTGGTGTGCACGGCTCACCCTACAATTACAGTTTATCAAAAAAAAGGGTTTAAAACCCCGTCCTTCTAGGACGGCTTTCTTCCAGAATAGGGGATACGCGACATACTCGTGCTTGTAAATTTTTGTGAATAATTCGGCAGGCAGTATTAAGCCAAGTCTATTAGCATAAGAGTATCGTGATTAGGTCGAAGTCATGCTTGTTTTTGAGTTTAAAGCATACGGCACAAAACAGCAATTTGACGCTGTAGACGAAGCAATTAGAACGGTGCAGTTCATCCGAAACAAAGCATTGCGCTTTTGGATGGAAAACGAAAAAGTCGATAAATACGCCTTGAACAAGTATAGCGCTGTTTTAGCTAAGGAATTTCCGTTTTGCGATGACTTGAACAGCATGGCTCGGCAATCTAGCTCAGAAAGAGCATGGTCGGCGATCTCCCGATTCTACGACAACTGTAAAAAGAAAGTCCCAGGAAAAAAGGGATTTCCACGGTTCCAGAAAGACAACCGCTCGGTCGAATACAAGACTACGGGATGGCGTCTAGCTAATGATCGGAAATCTGTCACTTTTACCGATAAGAACGGAATCGGAAAACTCAAATTAAAAGGAACTCGCGACTTACATTTCTATCAGCGTAGTCAGATCAAGCGAGTGCGCTTGGTGAGACGGGCAGACGGATATTACGTCCAGTTTTGCGTTCAAGTTGACCGCTCTGAAAAGATTGAAGTCACAGGCAACACCATCGGGTTAGACGTAGGACTAAAAGAGTTCTATACAGACTCTAATGGTGTTGCAGTCGAGAATCCGCGATTCCTCCGCAAGGGAGAACGCAAGTTAAAAAAAGTTCAAAGACGAGTTTCAAAACGAGTCAAGGGTTCGCAAAACAGAAGAAAAGCTAGAGTGATTCTAGGAAAGCGCCACCTCAAAATAAGTAGACAGCGCCAAGATTTTGCTGTGAAATTGGCTCTCCGGCGTCATCCAGTCAAACGACTGTGTAGCCGTGCGTTGACTTGAGGATTAAAAATATGGTGAAGAATCATTGTTTAGCTAAATCAATTAACGACGTATCTTGGTATATGTTTCGAGTGTGGCTGGAATATTTCGGCAAAGTATTCGGAAGGATTACGATTGCCGTGCCAGCCCACGGGACGAGCCAAGAATGCTCTAGTTGCGGAACCATTGTTAAGAAAAGTCTATCGACGCGAACTCACTCTTGTCAGTGTGGATGTCTGTTAGATCGCGATCGTAACGCCGCTAAAAATATCCTAAGTCGGGGATTGAGTACGGTGGGGCACACCGGAACTTGGATCTTAGATCCGAACGCTTGTGGAGAATTGACCGCTACCGATGTTGAAGTAATTCTGCATCGGCAAGTCGATTCTGTGAATCAAGAATCCTCGTGCCTTTAGGCCCAGGAGTGTCAAACCGCTCTAACAAGGCAAGCGAATAGTAAACAAACTGCCTTTGCCCAACTCTGATTTTACCTCGATCGTGCCGCGGTGAGCTTCGACTATTTGGCGGCAGAGGTGTAGTCCCAAACCTGTACTGGACTTCTTATGAGTTCCCGAGCTAAACCTTTCAAATAACTTTGCTTGTTCGGTGGAAGAAATGCCGGCACCGGTGTCTTTGATTTCTATGATTACCCATGCCAGCGGTTGGTTTTTGAAGCTAGTATAAGCAGGTGAATTAGCAGCTTTTAAGCTGATATCTATTGAGCCGTTGTCGGTAAATTTAATCGCATTTCCGATTAAATTTGTCATCAAGCGGTGCAGTTCCAGACGATCGCCCGGATACTTTGCAATCGGTGCACTTTCTGCACTTTCTGTCAAGTCTAAATTTACGGATAAACCTTTAGCATCGGCTAAGGGAGCTAGTTCTTCAGCTACCTCAGTAATAAGCTGGCGCAAGTCCACGGGAGCGAAACTTAGGGATTTGCGGCCTGCTTCGTAGCGGTAGACTTCCAGCAACATATTTACCATCGCGATCAGGTTTTGGTTGCTGCGAACCATCGTTCCGAAAGCGTCGCGCATAGGAAGGGAAATTTCTCCCAAAGCTCCCTGCTGCATTAAACTTAGCATTCGATCGGCTGCTACCAGGGGCGTTCGCAAGTCGTGAGCGAGCCGGGAGACAAAATCTTCCCGCTGGAGAGCGATCGAATTGCGCTCGTCTACGCTGTGTTTTAGCCGCAGGAGCGATCTTACCCTCGCCAGCAGTTCGTCCATTTCGACTGGTTTGCGGATGAAATCGTCTGCTCCCATATCCAATCCCTGCACTACGCTCGCACTGTCGTGAGCAGTGATCAGCAAAATCGGCATAAAGGGCAATTCCTTATTATCTCGGATTCGTTTAGTGACTTCGTAACCATCCATTCCCGGCATCATCACGTCTAGCAGTACCAAATCCGGGGCTGACTTCTCAATTTGACTCAAGGCAGAAAAGCCGTTTTCGGCCGTGCTAATTTCGTAACCTTCTTCTTCTAGGATTGTTTGAACCAACAAAACATTATCTGGTGCGTCGTCTACCACCAGAATGCGATCGGCTTTTGTGGCATTCGGAACAGATAAATAACTCATTTAATTGTTAGCCGGGAAATAAATACTAACTTTAATATGGCATCCGATTTATCTTTTCACATTTTTACACTTGTTAACTCTGTCATAAGGAAGATTTCAAAACTTTATCAAATCTTTTTACTTTTGAGCACTCGGATGTAATATAGTTTACTACTTGGTTGTCATCGTATGCACACCGTCCCAATCATCGGGCGGAGGTACTTCCAAATAGCTCAGGGATCGGTCGAGGTGAACTTCTACAGGTCGATCGCTCGGTCGCATTGCTAAAGCCGCTTCAAAATAACTAATAGCTTTCTGAAAATTTCTAGTAATATAAGCATCCCTACCGTTACTGTAAAGTTCCAAAAACCGAACGGTTTCCCCATCGATGGGTTCAGAACTATTTTGCAGCAACTCGTAAATACCTACCGGCTGATTTTTGCCCTTAACTCGCACCTTGTCTAACTCTCGCACCCAAATTCTTTCGCGACACAAACTGTATGTAGATTCGCTCAAAATTATATCGCAGCCGTACTCCTTTGTAAGCTGTTCCAACCGCGAACTCAAATTCACCGCATCCCCTATTACCGTGTAATCCATTCGCTTTTGAGAACCGATATTTCCCGAAACCACCTCTCCGGAACTAATCCCAATTCCGAAGCGAAACGGCTCTGTACCGGGGCGAGAATCATTAAACTCTTTCAAACGGCGGCGCATATCTAAAGCCGACTGAACCGCCATCCAACCGTGGCTTTCCGGGGGATTCAGCGGCAGGGGCGCGCCGAACACCGCCATTAAAGCATCGCCAATAAACTTGTCTAAAATGCCTTCGTAGTGGATAACGGCCTCCACCATCGTCTCAAAATATTCATTCAGCAGGGATACCACATCGGACGCTCCCAAATTTTCGGTCAGCGTGGTGTAGCCGCGAATGTCGGAAAATAAAATAGTCACTTCTTTACGTTCGCCCACCATCAGGGCGCCTTCACCCAAAGCCATCACTTTATCTACGACTCCAGGAGTCAGGTAGCGGTACATCGTATTTTTCATCCGCTTTTCGCGGCTGATGTCTTCGAGTACCACTAAACCGCCGCGCACGCCGCCCTCTGGATTGAGCAGCGGGTTGACAGTCAAATTCAAACTACGTTCAATTACTTTAATTTGAGAGGCGGGGATGGCCAGCGGACAATAAGGGTGATACAGGGCAGAATTTCGCAGCGCAAATAGAGATTGGGCATTAGCTAATTCTGCCAGCGCTACTTCCTCAGTCCACGCGCGGTTTTCGCCCCAAGCGTAATATAAATTAGGATCAGTGCGATCGGGCACTGCCAAAATATAACTTTCTTCTTCTTCTTGTTCTTTTTTTTGGGAATTTAGCGTTTTTTCTACCAACAGTCCCACAGTTAAGCTTTGTTCGGGAACGTAATGTCTGGCAGCAGTTTTGAGACTGTCTTCTAGTCGAAATTGCAAATTGTCGATCGGCACAACTTCCCAAACATAGCGATTCACCAGTTTATCTTCCCAAATCTGGGGATTGTGTTTGCTTTTATCTGGATTTACCGGACAGCCCAACAATTCCAGCGCCGCTTCGTTAATCGTTACAACTCGCCCCTTCAAATCCGTGGAAATCACTGCGTCAGAAAGACTTTGCAGCATATCTTTCTGATACTGCTTTTCCACCATCACGTTCTGAAAAAGTTGAGAATTTTGCAACGCCATTCCCGCTTGGGAATTAAACGCTCGCAAAAACTCTTCGTCGGAAGGGGTGAAAGTACCTTGGTTCTTATTAATTAGCTGAGTTACCCCGATCAGCTCACCTTTAGCGTTATGCACGGGCATACACAAGACAGTCCGAGTGCGGTATCCCGTTTGCTGGTCTGTAGAGGGGTCAAAGCGGGGATCGTCGTAAGCATCTGTAATATTTAGAGGTTGACCGGTCGAAGCCACGTAGCCCGCAATTCCCTTATTAGCAGGAATGCGGAGATCTACCATCGTTTTGCCGTCGGCCTTGGCGATTTTTGTCCAAAGTTCGTTGGTTTCCCGATTTAACAAAAATAGCGTGCTGCGATCGGCCTGCATCAAGTCGCGAGCTTGATCCATGACAGAGCGCAAAGTTGTTTCCAAGTCAAGACTTTGACCCAAAGTCGTGGTGGCTCTCAAAAGTGCGGCAACCCCTCGCTGGTTGCGGGCCACGACGTAGAAAGACTGACAGCTTTCGAGAATAATCCCGATCGAATCTGCAAAAGCCTGGAACTGCTGTTCGTCTTCCTCGCTAAAGGAGACATTGCCAGCTTTATTTAACAGTCTGACCACCGCTACGGGTTCATGTTGGCTCTTGCTGCTAAAAATCGGCATACAGAGGATGGTTTCGATCTCGTAGCCCGGTGGTTCGTCTACTTCGGTATTAAAATACTCGTGCGATCGAGCTTCGGCGACATTAATCGATTTTCCGGTTGTTGCTACGTAGCCTAAAATGCCTGCATCCATCGGCAAGCGCACTTCTACATCTTCGCCCGTAAGTGGATCGACTGTTTTGTGCCACAGTTGATTTTTGTTAGAGTCAACCAAAAAAATTGTTGTCCGGTCTGCTTGCAGAATTTGACCAATTTTGACAGTGAAGGCATCTAAAAGTTGCTCTAAGAGAGTTTCGAGTGCTTCATTGTTAATCAGGTCCATCGCCCGGATAAATTGCTGAAATTCAGCCGTGATAAAGTCCAGCAGGCACACTAATTCAGGAACTGGCAGGCTCTTAACACGGGAGGTCAATGCCCCCATAAAATTGACTTGAGTCAGTGTAGCCAGAACGCTACCAGCATTGGAGAATGTCATGATTAACTGCTTTCTCAGAGGGGTAGACTGACCGCAGGTCGATCGGCGCTAGATGCGACGGCGGTGCAAACTCTTGAATTTGTTTGCCAGCGCATCGGCACTCGCTTGTCGCTTTGATGAATCGTGAGTTCAAAAGTGGCGCACGCAACTTCAGTTTGCTTGTTATGTATGTTTGATCGATCTTTTTTACAACCTCGATACTGATGAGGGTTCTTGATACTCCCGGGCCCTAAAGGGACGGGGATTCTTGAAGAGTTCGTATCTGAACTTTCAAAGGCGAAATCAAAGCGCCTCTACCCACTCAGCTTAGACAAATCCAAACTTTGCGTATACTTTTAGCTTTTGCGCTTTTAGAGTCCACCACTAATGCCAGATAGGTACGCTCAACAACCTGCCTTTTGTTTGCCCTTTAACTATTCCGAATCAAGTTGGATATGTCCGTTGCCGGGATTTCACCGTACGCTTGTTGTTTCAACACGTAGATGGTTATTCTTACTTGCTGTGTGAATTATACCAAGAATTGAAGGCGGTTGAAACCGCTGCCGACTTATCCCCGTGTCTGAAGCCAGGGGCTTGCGTCTCGTTTTTCGGTCAATTCAAGCTGAACTTGAGTTCGCAAAACTGCTAGCCTGAAAATTAGGTGACAGGCTTTAGTTCGATCGAGAGTGCAATGTGGATTGGACGCCCTGTGCTCGGTCCCAGCGCGCGGTGTGACAGTTTTAGCGCACTCGGCGACCGTATCCGGTCAGGTAAAGGGCGCTATGAAAGCAGCGCGCAAGGCATTCCTACAGAGCTTACTCATAGTTTAATGGTAAACGCAACAGCAGGATAACGACGGTAATTTATGCAGCAAAAAAGTTTGATCGGTCTTTGAAAACATCCCTGTTCACTACCAACTGACGATCGAACAGCGAAGCTAAGCTGGCGGTGATGTTTAAAGGTGGTACAGATCCTGACATTTAGGCCGCTCTGGGCATGGACTCGGCAAATACTACTGATTGATAGTACCGCTGCAGTTGTGCGGCAGCGGCGGCCCAACCCCAGCGTTCAGCTTCTCGGCGAGCGTTTTGGCGCAAGGTTTCCCGTTCTTCGGGATTCGCAAACAGACGCTTGGTGGCGGCTAGTGCTCCTTCTTCGTCGGCGGGGTCAAATAAATATCCGTTAACACCGTCGGTGACAATATCGGGAATTCCGCCGCTGCGCGCCGCGACTACGGGCGTTCCCGCAGCCATTGCTTCTAGGAGCACTAAGCCCAGGGTTTCGGTGCGGGAGGGAAAAATGAAGGCGTCGGCCGATGCGTAAGCAGAAGCCAATTCTTGCCCCTTCAGGTAGCCGATAAAATTGGTGGGAGTGTCGGCAAAATATTGTTCCAGGGTTTGCCGGTGCGGGCCGTCTCCCACTAAGGCGAGGCGGGCGTCGGGAATCGCTGCGAGGACTGGTTTGATGCGTTCGATTTCTTTTTCTGCACCGAGGCGGCCGACGTACAGCAGCAGTGGACTGTCTGGGTTATTTGCAGAAAGGCGCGATCGCATTTCTCGACTTGCCAATTCCGGGACAAACATTTCAGTATCTACGCCCCGCTGCCACAAGTCTACTCGCTCAATGCCGTGGGTTCTCAATTCCTCCACCATTGCTGTAGAAGTACACAAATTCAGTTCTGCTTGGTTGTGCGCTCCTTTGAGTAGTTCCCACAATAAAGGTTCGAGGACACCAAAACCGTAATGGTGCAAATATTTCGGCAAATGCGTGTGGTAAGAAGCCAAAATCGGAATATTGAACTTTTTCCCGTAATATATACCCCCCAATCCCAAAATCGCAGGATTGACAACGTGAATAATATCCGGTTTAAACTGCTCTAATTGCCGACCTACAGCCGGAGAAGGAAGTGCCATTTTCAATTCCGGGTACATCGGCAAAGGCAAACCCTCCACACCGTAAACTCGGGCGCCTTTGTATTCTTTAATTCCGTAATCTGGAGAAAATATCAGAACTTGTTCGCCCGCGCGCTGCAAGTGATCTACAGTGTGAATCAGGCGCGTCACAATGCCGTCTATTTTCGGCAGAAATGTTTCAGTGAAAAGAGCAATTTTCATAAAAATAAGTTACTTAGGGAGCCGATAATCATAGCTTGGGGCAAACGTCATCGGTAACAGGATACACTGTGTCGGGGGGAGTCAGTCATGGCGTGCGATCGGCTGCTTTTCTACACTTCTTCATTCAGTTTCTCTACCGCTAATTCCGAGCGAGAGGTTTTTGGGATAAAATGCCAATTCCCTGAATGCCAATTGATATAATTATCCCACCTCAAAGCTATCCCACACTTTCAGCCAAGCAATTAATTCTGTGAATTTCCTGTGCTGTTCCGGCAATTTATCTTGCTTTTTAAGTGACAAATTAAGCCTTCGCTAATTCGCCACTAATTTAGATTACTTAGCGTTAAAGCGACCCATTCTCTTATTAAATAATAAGCACAAACTGCCTTCGCTAAAAATCCAGGCATAACCACTAAAAGTAACAGAATGAGAATTCGACTTTTCACGGCCTTTATTCCCAAACAAGCCAGCAGTAAAAACCTGATGCCATCTTTTAATTAACCGCAGAGGACACAGAGGACACAGAGCAAAAGATCAAAAAGATAGATCATCGTAATATACAGCCAAATCCATTCAGAACTTGCGAACCCTTCTCCTCTCTTCCTCTCTTTCCTCTTGCTTCGCGCCCTTCGCGCCTTCGCGGTTCGTTAAAAAATCTCTTACCCGCAAATAGATACCAGAAATTACTTCCAAGAAACCTTCGGCAAAATCTGGTTTTTATCGACACGATGCTGATATTTTGTAGCAAAATTCAGCAGAGAATCGAGCAGGGAATCTGAGAGATAGTGCGGTTGCAAACCGAGGTCTAGCAAATTGGTGTTTTTGGCATTGAAATAATGTTCTTCTTTCTCGACTCTGGGATTTTCGATGTTGTTGATTTCTACTTTTAATCCCATTGCCATGCCTGCTTTTTGCACCAATGAGGCTAAGTCGCCGACGCTAAATTGTTCGGTGAATTGGTTGAAGACGCGGAATTGTCCGGCTTCGGCGGGGTTGGCGATCGCCAATTCCACGCACCGCACGGTATCGCGAATGTCTAAGAAGCTGCGGGTTTGTCCGCCAGTGCCGTAAACCGTCAAAGGATGACCGATCGCAGCTTGGATGCAAAATCTGTTCAATGCTGTCCCGAATACTCCGTCGTAGTCCAAACGGTTGATCAACAGTTCATCCATGCCGGTTTCATCTGTGAGCACGCCGTAGACTACGCCCTGATTTAAGTCGGTGGCTCTTAAACCCCAGATTTTGCAAGCAAAATGGATGTTGTGGGAGTCGTGGACTTTTGACAGGTGGTAGAAACTGCCCGGTTGTTTGGGATAGGGTAGTGTATCCTTGCGGCCGTTGTGTTCGATCGTAATGTAGCCTTCTTCAATGTCAATATTCGGCGTGCCGTATTCGCCCATTGTCCCCAATTTCACTAGGTGACAGTCGGGGAAGTCTTCCCGGATGGCGTACAGCAGGTTGAGTGTCCCGACGACGTTATTGACTTGAGTGAGGACTGCGTGTTCGCGATCGATCATTGAAAAAGGTGCCGAACGCTGTTCGCCGAAATGGACGATCGCCTCTGGTGCAAATTTTCTCATGCTTTTGCTGAGAAAATCGTAGTTGGTGATGTCACCGACGAACAAGTCGATCGACTTGCCCGTTAAATCTTGCCATCGCTGGAGTCTTTGCTGAATCGGTGCGATGGGAGTGAGGGTGTCGCTGCACAGTTCCAGATCCCAGTGCCGCCGCACGAAGCTGTCGAGGATGCCAACTTCGTAACCTTTGTTAGAAAGGTAGAGTGCGGTTGCCCAACCGCAATAGCCATCGCCACCAATAACCAGGACTTTCATAAATCAACGGTGAATCTTGCTTGCCAATACTGGGTTAATGTACCAGGTATTGGTGCATTCTGAACCTTTAATCAAGCGTGTTCACCCAGGAAGGAGTCTGTTTTTTTAGATTAAACCTGAATTTCCTCGGCGAAACTAGCCCGGCGGGTGAATTCAAAAGGGCCGGCCTGGGCTCCCCAGACGTGGGCGTCGGTTTCTGGGTCACGTCCGCGATCGTGGCTAATAAACTTGTCTTGGTCTATCTCGAATTCGCTGTCTAAATAGGTTTTTTTGCCCTTTCTGACCACCATGCAGCCTTTTCCTGGTTCGACAAACCCTTTGAAGCTGTTGCCCGTCCACTGCGTAATAAACGTGCAGCCGGGAAGCAGTGTCAGTTGTGCTTTTTTGATTTCTTGCAGCCGTTGCGGGTCGCGGGAAGCGCCGTAGAATTGTTCTTCGTTTTCTATGGCATAATTTTCGATGTCGATTCGATCGCCCACCGGGACTAATTTCAAAACTCGGACTCGGTACGGTACATTCAGTTCAATATCGTAGGCTTGTTCTAGGTACAAGCTGAGCCCATCCAGAACTTCGACAGGCAAAGGCCTCATGCAGACGCGGATGTGGGCGAAGAATGGCGGATTTTCAAAGGCTTGGGCTTGGTTGCTGAAATCGGCGGCCATCCAGCGGGCGAGGGTGACGATATCGGTGGAATGAGACATATCGATTTTAGATTTTAGATTTTAGATTTTGGATTGAGGGAGTAGAAGTTATTTTAGGGGAAATTCAGGTGCGATCGCGCGCTACATCCCGGACTTCTGCGAAGTCGAGGATCTGAGTATTCTGTTTTTTTAGGCGGGCTAATTTAAATTGCAGGGCGATCGGCTATAAATAGTTAGAGAAAAGCATCGCCGAATTACCATGAAACTAGAACCTGTTGAATCTAGCATGATCCAATCTGCGGGTTATGACGAGGAAAGCTACACCCTCGAAGTTGTTTTCAATAGTGGCAAAACATATCGATACTTTGAAGTTCCCAAGATTGTCTACTTGGAACTGATGGAATCAGATTCCAAAGGTAGTTATATGCTATCTGACGTTATTGATTGTTTCCCCTATGAACAAGTAAAGAAACGGCGGCGATAAGTACGGCATTAATCAACGTATCCCATTAGCGCGATCGCCCTTTTCTTCTGCCAGCGCTAGAATCTTTAGTCTAACTCGCCCCATTAGTGCGCCCTCAATCTTCCAAAATCTCAACCAAATCTTCCATTGTGATAAAGTTGTGGTGTTGATAGTTTTAATCAGCATTTTTCGTTTATTTTCATAACAGGATAATAACACGGTATGCTACTGGTTAAGACAAAACTTGGCCTCAGTTTTATTCATGGTATTGGTCTTTTCGCAGCGCAGTTTATTCCCAAAGGTACTGTTACCTGGGAATACTCTCCATACTTCGATACGTCTTATGAAGAGGCTGATGTTGAACGTATGTCTCCTTCAGCAAAAGAACAGTTCCTAAAATCTGCCTATTTTGACAATATCCTCTGTAGATATGTTCTTTGCTTTGACGATCAACGTTTCATCAATCATTGTTCGGAGTCTCCTAATATTCTTTCGACAGTGCGACGAGACGTTGCAGCAGTTGACATCTACGACAGACAAGAACTTGTTTGCAACTATAACTGTTATGATGATACTTATTTTATACGTCTTGGCATTCAGGAAATCACTGTAACACGCACCATACAATCTAGTTAAAGTGTTACAATTGCGTACTGGATTTATTGAATTAGTTAATACTAGCATAAACTTTTATAGGACAAAGCATTTGCGCCGTCAATCTACAGATAAACCTAGAGATTTGTGGCGCAAATACGTTGTCGAACTGATACTTTTGCCAGAGATTAAATCCTCTGGTTGAGACATCTAAATTAGCAAATTAGATGAGTTTGACAGCCCGCAGACCAAACATCAGCACTGTCGCCAAGCCGATCATGCCGCCAAAAATTCCGAAATAAGTTATTATTCCGCTAAGAGTCATTGCCATTTCTCCAAAACAATCAATAAAAAGACCTTTGACACTCCCCAGCTTTAATGGGTGGGGATTCTTGGTTCACTGATACACCTTAAAACTCTCTATCCTTTCGGCACCACTTAAACCAAAAACACGTTCAATAGAACTAAGTTTCGAGTTTAATTTAGAGGAGTCCCAGCGGGCTTATCTCCGCAAGCTTTAGAGGATTGCTCCCCTTGTTTCCGTATGCCCTACGGTACAACTTGAATATCAAGTATTTGATTTTGCCCTTTAACGGGTGCTCATTGGCTACCCTAGCTCTGTTTATCGTGGTTATCGCCATCCACTACGCATTACTACTTCCTATCCTGTCAAGTGGGGACACCCCAGATTTATATTGTCTTGTGATAGCGGTTTTTCAGCCTGTACTATTTCTAGTATGCCATACTAGAGCGACACTATATCGACATTAATCCGTCGAAGTGACGGGGTTTTCAACCCAATTATCTGATAATCTAAAATCTAATATCTAAATTAGATAAATATGCAATCCATAATTAAAGTTGACTTGGGGCCACAATCTTACAATGTTTGCGTGCGATCGGGCGGATTAGACGAACTCGGCAGTCTGATGGGCGATCTAAGTTTGGGCAAAAAAGTGCTGCTGGTGTCAAATCAGTCGATTTTTAGGCAGTACGGCGAAAGAGCAACCGCAGCCCTCGAATCAGCCGGTCTGGAAGTTGGTAGCTGCATTTTACCACCGGGAGAACAGTACAAAACTTTAAATTCGGTACAGAAAATTTACGGTGCGGCTTTGGAAAACCGCTTAGAACGTTCCTCGACAATGGTCGCTTTGGGCGGCGGGGTTGTGGGCGATATGACGGGTTTTGCGGCGGCGACTTGGCTGCGGGGAATTAATGTCGTGCAGGTTCCGACTTCGCTGCTGGCGATGGTTGATGCTTCTATTGGTGGCAAAACGGGGGTAAATCATCCTTTAGGGAAGAATTTAATCGGGGCTTTTCACCAGCCACGTTTGGTGTTAATTGACCCGGATGTACTCAAAACTCTGCCGGCGAGGGAGTTTCGTTCGGCGATGGCGGAAGTCATCAAGTACGGGGTGATTTGGGATGCTGAACTTTTTGGGAAGTTGGAGAATTGCAAGCGTTTGGATCAAATGCGCTATGTGAAGGCGGATTTGTTGGCTGAAATTTTGAGCAGGTCTTGCCAAGCTAAGGCTGAGGTGGTCAGCAAAGACGAGAAGGAATCGGGTTTGCGGGCGATTTTGAATTACGGACACACCATTGGTCATGCTGTGGAAAGTTTGACCAATTACAAGGTGATTAATCACGGGGAAGGAGTGGCAATCGGCATGGCTGCGTCAAGCCGGTTGGCTGTGGAGTTGGGAATGTGGGATGCTGAGTACGATCGCCGCCAGTCTGCTTTGATTGAAAAAGCGGGTTTACCTGCCAAATTGCCGGCGGGTGTCGATGTTGAGGAAATTTTGCATACTTTGCAACTGGATAAGAAAGTGCAGGATGGCAAGGTGCGGTTTGTGCTGCCGGTGCGCTTGGGTGAGGCTGCTGTTAGCGATCGGGTGGATGGGGATTTGATTATACAAGTTTTGAAGGAAATGCTTTAGATTCTCGTTTTTGGGGGTGTTTAACCGCCGCTGAACGCTGATTCACGCCGATCGCCAAAGATGTTTTTTCTTTCAATCTGCGATCGGCGGTTGAGTTTAGGAACCGCTCGACCGCGAATTAATTTCCTCCAAAATTTTCTCGACTCTGTTTGCGGCTTGAGTTCTGCCTTGCTTGATAAATAACTCCTTAGCTTTTGTGAGGCTGGCTACTGCCTCCGCTTGGTTTTCCTTGTCTCCTTGCTGGTACAAACCGACTCCTAAATTGTTTAAAGCATCGGGATATCGATCGTTAATTTTAACGGCTTGTCTCCACTGAACAATTGCCTCGGGCAACTGCCCCTGACTTGCCATCGCCACGCCTAAATCGTTGTGAGCTTTGGCGTGCTTCGGGTTGACTTCAATTGCTTTTTGGAATAGAGCGATCGCATCGCTCATTTTACCTTGCCCCGACAGCATAGTTCCCAATTTGTAATAAGCATCCGCTTCTTTGGGATAGCGAGCGATTAGTTGCCGGTACAAAGCTTCGGCATTGACAGCATTTCCTTGACCGTAAAGGTCGTTGGCAGTTCTCAAACCCATCGTGTAGCCTTTACCTACAACTTGGCACTTTTTCTCGGACTTGCCTTCCTGCTTGCAAATCCTGAGTTCGTCTCCCTTCATCTCGTAGGACAGAACTTCTCGAACTGCAGGGCCTCGGCGCGGTGGCTGCAAGTTCTGGGACTGCAAGTTTTGCGAGAGTTGCAGGGCGATTGTCTCAGCTTGTGCCGGTTGGGCCGCTGCGGCATTGCAGATTCCTGCACCCACCAAAATGCTTGGGGCGATCCACCTCAAAGGTTTGAACAAGCGAAACTCTCGATCGTTTTTCATGTCTTTTGTGGAAACGTGTTGTTGATATCCTGGGCTTCACTAGCGCCGTAAGAGTCGGAGCAGATCGGGGCCCACCAGATGAAATAGTTAGTTATTAACAGTCGAGATATTTTAGCACTGTGTGGCCGAGTTTGAGTTAAATTAGAGTAGAATTCCGATCGATTCTCAGTCAACCTTAGCAGGAAAATAGAAATGGGGCAGTCTATTCTTACCATGCTCTTTGCGCTCATCCTCGGCTACGCTGTTAACTCCAGCGTCAAAATAGTCAGCGGTGGCGACGAAGCTTTAGTGGAACGTTTGGGTCAATACAAGCGCACTCTAAAGCCAGGATTCCACTTTATCAGTCCCTTGGTCGAAAAAGTCGTCTGCGTGGACACAACCCGTGAAAGAGTTTTAGATATTAAACCTCAGTCAGCAATCACGGGAGATAATGTGGCTCTAGAAGTCGATGCCGTGGTGTATTGGCGGGTTGTGACTTTAGAGAAAGCTTATTATGGAATCGATCAAATTGAAAATGCGATCGCCAACTTAGTTTTAACGACGTTTCGCGCTGAGATTGGTCGATTGCCAATGCAAGACATCTTGGGTTCCCGAGATGACATGAATAAAAAGTTACTCAAGAAGTTAGACGAAGCTACTCAACCTTGGGGCGTCAAAGTAATTCGCGTAGAAATTCAAAGCATTACACCTCCGAAAAGGGTGCAAGAAGCTATGGAATTGGAGCGCGCCACCAAGAGCGAGTGGCAAGCAATGGTCAATAAGGCGATCGGCACTAAGGAGTACATGAGGCTCTTAGTTGAAGCTTTAGACTCCCATCCGAATAGTAAGCAAGTTTTGAATTACTTAGTAACGGAAAAATACTTAGACGCTCAACAAAAATTGGGCGAAAGCGACAATGCCAAAATTCTGTTTATGGACCCCAGGAGCATGAGCGAAGCTCTGGGCGAGCTGATGGGTTCTATGCCCGATGTGATTCATTCTGAGGGCGGGGAAATAAAAGTTATTGATACTCAGACTTCTCAAGACTGATTCCTGAAGATAGCGTCGGCAACCAGACAAACATCGTGCATTTCTCTGACATCGTGAACTCGCAAGATATCTGCCAAATTTGCGATCGCACCTGTACAAGCCGCCGCTGTCCCCCAAACTCTTTGTTTCGCTTCTGGCTGATTCAAAATGTGACCGATGAAGCTTTTTCGCGATACTCCGACTAAAATCGGACAGTTTAAAACACGGAATTTTCGCAACTCTCGCAGAATTTCTAAGTTTTGACTGTAAGTCTTGGCAAAGCCAATACCAGGGTCGAGAATTAGTTGAGATTTGTCAATTCCCGCAGCAACTGCTGCCGCAATTCGATTCTCGAAAAATTCCCCAATTTCCCCCATTAAATCCCGATAATCTGTCAGTTTTTGCATCGTCTGGGGAGTTCCCCGAATGTGCATCAAAATTATTGGTACTTTTAACTGAGCAACGGTTGACAGCATTTCCGAGTCAAAAGTAGCTCCCGAAATATCGTTAATTATATCCGCTCCCGCCTCTACCGCAGCTTTCGCAACCTGCGCTCTGGTAGTATCAACCGAAATAGGAACTGAGCCAAAAATATCGGCTTTTTGTCGCAGTATTTGTATTACAGGTATAACGCGATCGATCTCCTCTGCTAAGGATATTTCCACTGCACCAGGCCGGGTAGATTGACCGCCAATATCAATAATATCTACCCCCGATTTTACCATATTTTCCGCTTGCACTAAAGCAGATTCTATGGTATAGAAATCTCCGCCGTCGCTAAAACTGTCAGGGGTAACATTCAAAACGCCCATTAAATAAGTGCGTTTTCCCCACTCGAAAACTTTATTTCTAATTGTAATATTTTTGTTATTTATCATATCACCTCATCACTCGGCGATTGAAATCGCTTCTTGTCAAACGAACTCCCTCTCTAAAAGACGCAAGAATAAAGCAGAAGCGCTATTCTTAATTCAACCAAAACTCAACCAGCTAAAAACAGTGTCAACTGTCAATTCTAATTCAATTTTATCAATTATTGGCAACAGAGCTGCACCTTTGTACAGTTCTACTTTTTGTCCTGGAGATACTGCCAAAATACTCTCTTCTTCTGGATCTATTAACCACCCCAACTCAATGCCGTTTCGCGAACAGTGGAGTAAGTTACTCAGCACTTTTGTTTGGCTTTGGTTTGGAGAGAGAATTTCTATCTACCAGTCGGGATTAATGTCAAAACGGTTAGCAATTCTACCAGACGGCAAAAAAAGAATTCTTTCCCATCGGAATACTGCTCGATCTGGCACGATTGATGCGCCGCCAAAAGTGCAGCGCAACTCGGGAAAAGCATTGGCAATTTTCCGAGTTTTCGCTACTTGATTGATAGTCTTGCAGAGTTCACCTTGAACTACGCTGTGTTCACCTTGAGGCATCGGCTTCTGAATGATGTGTCCCTCAAGAAATTCTGAGGCAGGTTCAGTTTCAGGAAGCTTGAGGAACTCGTCTAAGGCGGGTTTGGGTTTAACTATCGCAGTCATAGGTTAATTCTCCCGATCCGAGAAACACTGAACGGCACATCACAATTGTAGGCGATAGCTGTTTAATTCCCGCTGCCCTTGTTCCACTTACCAATTAACAATTACCAATTAGCAATTACCAATTAGCAATTACTGATAATTGACAATTCGAGCAAAACTCGCAGCTTCCAAACTCGCACCGCCTACCAGAACACCGTCAATCTCAGGCATCGCCATAACTTCATCAATATTCTCCGGTTTAACAGAACCACCGTACTGAATTGGCACGCCAGGATTAGTCAATTTACTGCGAATCAAACCAATAACTCGGTTAGCTTCCTTCGTTTCGCAAGTATCGCCAGTGCCAATTGCCCAAATCGGCTCGTAAGCAATTACCAACTTATTTTGGTCAACACCAACCAAATCTTTTTCCAATTGAGAAAAAATGTGAGCTTCTGTTTCGCCTGCATCTCGCTGCTGCTTGGTTTCCCCAACGCACAGAATCGGAATTAAATCGTATTTCTGAGCAGCTTTCAGCCGCAAATTCACCGTTTCGTCAGTTTCCCCAAAATATTGGCGGCGCTCACTGTGGCCGATGATGACATAGCGCACACCAAGTTCACTCAGCATTGGCCCGGAAATTTCCCCTGTAAAAGCTCCAGACTCTTGCCAGTGAACGTTCTGAGCACCGAGTCTGATACGGCTGCCGTGCAAATTTTTCGAGAGGACAGCCAAGGAAGTGAAGGGAACGCAAAGCACGACTTCCCGTTCCTCTGGGGTTTCCGTCAGGCAGGACATGAATCCTTGAAGAAACTCTAGGGATTCAGTCCTAGTTTTGTACATTTTCCAGTTGCCAGCAATAACTATTTTCCGCACGGGTGACTCAGTAGCTCTGTGAACATCAAAATCAGGCAACTTATAGTTTAAAGCTTTAGGGTACATTTCAAGCCCTTATTGCCCAAACTCGATGCGAGCTTGCTCAACTAAGTCAACGGTGACGACTTGGGTTTCGGCTTCGCGGGCCAACTGCTCGATGCGGACGCGAGCTTGTCCCCGGACAAAATAGGGAATATTTTTCAGCTTCGCCTTGGCTTCTGGCGTCCATTTTAAATCATCGGAAAATGCGGAATCGGGCATGGCGTATTGAGCGATCGACTACAAGCCTTCATGGATCTGGCTTTGATGGAAAGCCTGGATGTATTAAATTTACCACGATTTGCGATCGCCCCACACCTTCTCACTCTGCCTTAAATTTGTTGCCTAAAATTGCCGACGCTTCTTGTAAAAGCTGATTCTGCTCTTCTCGAATTGCCTCCAACCTGCCCAAAATATTAGCAAGTCGTTCTTGAGACTCCAAACGGTTTGATTCAACTCCCCTCAATTGTAAACCTGAATTATTTTTGTCTTGGGGATTCTTTGAAACCAATGAGTTTACCGCCACTCCACCGACATTACTTACAGATTTAGAGCCGAAACTCACAACTCTTTGCATAAATTTTACAGGGCTTTGCAGAATAAATAACCATCCTCCAGCAAAAAAGCTACTTAAACCCTGAAAAAGACCCAATATAATGAATATAAATAGTAGCAAAATTGCTAAAGATATCAGCGGATGACTCACCAACCAGAAGACTACAGGGTGAGAATCAATCCAATCTTTGACAGTACCATTGATAGCACTTTTGATGGCATCTGAAGCGGTGCCGCTCATATTTCCCGCCTTGTTAATGCTATCTTCTAATGAAGCCTTAGCCTTTTCGGTAGCTTGATTTACACTCTCTACAGCTTGGCTAGTGCTTTGATTCAGAGTATTGACCGCAGAGTTAGTAGTTTGATTAATAGTTTCTTTAGCAGTTGCCGCAGAGTGAGAAACAGCATCAACAGCTTTGTTGGTACTTTCACTGACGCGACTAACTGCTTGATTCGCGACTTCCGATATAGAAAGTCTCGCTTTTTCTGTTTTCTCCGCTACAGTACCTAAAGCATTGTTCGTAGCTTGATTAACAGTATTGACTGCAGAATTCGTAGTTTGAGTGAGAGCTTCTTTGGCCTGAGATGCAGTTTCGGAGAGAGAAGATTTAGCTTCTGCTGTTGCTTCTGAAACAGAATTCACTGCTTTTCCGACTTGTTCCGTCCAAACTTCTTTCGTTTTTTGAACGCTTTGAGAAAAATCAGGGAGTGCTACTGCCATAGTAAGTTATCTCCATCAAGTTAATTTACTCTTTGCCAGTTATTATAGTCAGGGTAAGCTCATCTAATTTGGTATAAATTGTACTTGACAAAAAGACAACTATAGAAAACGTGGCATTCACGTATGAGCAATTCTATAATGCCTTAAAAGCTAAGTCATCAAGCCGTAAAACTCAATGGATAAAGGATTCCTGCCCGCCCGGCCAACGTAATCGTCAAAGCAACCACGCTCAGAAGCCCCACCTATTTCCATGCAAGAGTTACAAGGGAGCTTGTCAAGTTATTTTGATGACGTACCCGACACTCTTGGTGAACCGAACCAAACGCCACCTACTGAAAGACATTCTCGTCATTGCCATATTATCTACAATAGCTGGAGGTGAGGGATGGGAAGACATGGAAAATTATGGAATCAGTAAGCAGCAATGGTTGCAAAAATTTTTAGACTTACCCAATGGCATCCCGAGCGATGATACCTTTCGACGAGTTTTTGAAAAGCTAGACCCGAAAGTTTTAGAACAGAAGTTGACTGAATGGGTTAAACAATTAATTGGGCCAGTTGTCCAACAAGTTATCCCGATTGATGGAAAAAGTATCCGAGGTTCTTATGACCGAAAAACCGGGGAAAAGAATTTACATTTAGTGACGGCGTGGGCGAGTGAAAATAGGTTAGTACTTGGACAAGTTAAAGTTGAAAACCATTCCAATGAAATCACAGCGATCCCAGCCCTATTGGAATTAATCGATGTCACCGGAGCGATTATTACGATGGATGCGATGGGTACTCAAACCGAGATTGTACGGCTGATTCGTAAAAAAAAAGCTGATTACGTAGTTACTCTGAAAAAGAATCATCCCACCCTTTACAAACAAGTCAAAACCTGGTTTTAAACAGCCAGAACCCAGCAATTTGGGGGAATTGAAGTGAGTGAAGATTCCCGAACGGAAGAAGCACATCATCGAATCGAAACTCGAAAAGTTTGAGCGGTTCCAGTGGGGGTTTTAGGGGGGCTTTACAAACAAGAAGACTGGACAGATATTCAGACTATTGTTATAGTAGAACGTTTCCGTTATCTGTGGAACAAAACCACTCATGAAGTACAATTTTACTTAAGTTCCTTACCCGTAGATGCCCAGCTTAATGGTCGCGTTATTCGTCAACATTGGAGTATTGAAAATCAAGAACATTGGGTTTTAGATGTCACTTTCAATGAAGATCGATCTCGCATTCGGTCCTTGAATAGCCCTCGAAACTTGGCTGTTATCAGACGGATGTCCCTGAATGCTGTAAATCAAGAAACTACTCTCAAGCGTAGCTTGCGACAGAAAAGAAAACGGGCTGCAATGAATGATGAATACATGATGCTTCTTCTCAAATCCTTTTGTCAAGACTGATTGAGATGCTCTTACCCTGTTATTATAGTATATACCAATGCTAAATGAGTCATAAACTTTTTACCCACCCCAACCCTCCCCGAACTCGCGGGGAGTCCGTAAGAAATTCACAAATGATGCGAGAATTGCTATAGTATAGCTTCCCTGCCCCCATGCTTTGAAAGATGGTGCCAATGCTGTGACGATGTGTTCCAGACTCAAGCCCAAAGACAGGAGTTTAGACACTATCTGGGCGGATTATTGGGAGAAAGAAGAGAAACAACCTATCCGAGAACGCGCAAAAGGCTGTAAATATTTCTTAACAAAGCTTACGCCTTTTGGCAGTCAGAGCTTCCTCTTGCGAACAAACGCTCAACTAAGGGCGAAGCTATACGCGATCGTGTGACCATCAGATGTATTTCCCAAAAATAGAGCGGACGATCGCTCAAAGATGAGGGAGGAATTTGATGCACCTGAAAAAGCCTGAATTAAGTTGAGAAATATAGCATATTATTCGAGCGGCGATCGCCAGATAACAGGCGATCGTTCGTCAAAGCTCGCTCGACGTTGTAAAAACTGTTTAATGCCCCAAAAATAATTACATATTTACAAAAATTAGTGCAAGTGACCAGACTTTATATCCCCGAAAAAAAGCGATAAATTTTAAGTAGACTGTGGCTGTTGGTTTAACAAACCCGACGCTGCCTACGATTTTGTTGCGGCTGCTTAGCTGGTGTATAATTTATGACATATTGGTCAATTTTTCACTGTCCATCCCAAGCTCAAAATATGCTAGGCTAGAATGTTTCCAAAGCTTGAGATACACCATGACGTATGTATCAATCATTAGAAGAGTCAGCCATTTCGACTAACCCATCTACGGAACCGTCCTCTCTAATTCTGATTGTGGATGACGATGCCTTGATGCGTTTACAACTTCGACTGTATTTACAGAAGGAAAAATACCGAGTGGCCGAAGCTACGGATGGGTTGACAGGGCTAGCAGCTTATGAGGAAGTACATCCAGACCTAATCCTCCTAGATGCAGTGATGCCTACTATGGATGGTTTTGCTTGTTGTCAAAAATTATCTGAAGTGCCTCAGAGCGATCGCCCACCTATTTTGATGATTACTAGCTTGGAAGACAAAGAATCTGTTGATCGAGCGTTTGCAGCGGGAGCGGCTGACTATATTACTAAGCCGATCCACTGGGCTGTTCTGCGACAGAGAGTGCGACGGTTGATTCAGCAATTCCATTTGCAACAGCAACAAACCCTACTTTACAAGCAGCTAGAGGCCGCCAATCGACAATTAAAATACCTCGCGTCAATTGACGGTTTGACTCAGATTGCCAATCGCCGTCAGTTTGACCAACAGCTAGAGGAGGAGTGGCGACGCATGACGAGGCAGCAAACTCCTTTGTCACTGATTTTGTGTGATATCGATTTTTTCAAGCCTTACAACGATACTTATGGACACCAAGCAGGGGATTTATGTTTACAGCAAGTTGCCACAGCTCTCAATCGCAGTATTAATCGAGCTGGAGATTTAGTAGCACGTTATGGAGGTGAAGAATTTGTAGTTATTTTATCCGACACCGAGCTTGAGGGAGCCGTCCAAATCGTTAAGCAAATGCAGGTTCGCATCCAAGCTTTAGCAATAGTCCATAAGAGTTCTCCGTATCATTGCATTACGCTCAGCTTCGGTATTACCAGTGTGATTCCTACCCAAGAGAGCCGGCCAGAAACTTTAATTACTGCTGCCGATGCAGCACTTTATCACGCCAAAGACAAAGGTCGTAACACTTTTTGTACCACGATTCATACAGTTAATGAATTCACCCGTTAAATCATAAGGGTAAAAACTATGCCTCTCGTCATTTGGAATGATTCGTTAAGTATTGGTATTCCAGAAATTGACCACCAGCATAAACAATTAATTGATCAACTCAATACCTTAGTGGATGCCATGTTGGCAAACCGTGGAAAGGAAGAAATAAAAAATATTGTATATTTTTTAGACTTGTATGTAGCACAACACTTCGGCTTTGAAGAAACTTGTATGCAAAGATACAAATGCCCAGTTGCATCTAACAATGCAGCGGCGCATACCAAATTTATTAAAACACTGAGCGAAGTTAAACAAGAGCTACAAACCAACGGAGCGAGTCTTTCGTTAGCCATTAAGGTTAATGAACAATTGCTAGATTGGTTCGTGAACCATATTAAAAAAGTCGATCGAGAACTCAAGTCGTGTATGAGTAAGCCTTGATTGCTGCTGGAAAGCTTAAATAATCGATGGTGCGATCTTCATGGAAACTGTCAGGTAAATAATAGATCGGCTCGATGGCGCTTTTTTTATCGGAATCAGGTAATATTCAGCAACTAGCGATTATAAAAGTTTATGGGAAGGGCTAGCTCAATGCGTAATAAAAGATGGTTAGGTGCGATCGCCCTTCTCACTGGTGCGGGTTTTCTGGGCAACCATTGCAATTTGTCTCTTTTCTTTGGGGTTGATTTCCTCTTTGGCAGTATTCCCATACTGATTATTACTTACTACTTCGGCTGGGGCTGGGGAGGCTTGGCTGGTCTAATTGCAGGCAGCTATACTTATATCCTTTGGAATCATCCATACGCCACGATTATTTTGGTAATTGAGGCTCTGTTTGTAGGGTTTCTTTGCAAGAAGCGCAAACAGCCAAATATCCTGTTATTCGAGGGAATTTACTGGTTCTTAATTGGAATGCCCCTCGTTTGGCTTTTCTACGGTCAAATGATGCAGATGGATGCGAATCAGGCCATCCTCGTTATGTGCAAACAAGCAGTCAACGGCATTTTTAATGCCTTAGTTGCCAGCTTGATCATTTCGTATGCGCCGATTTATCGGTGGATTAGTGCTTCAAAGCATCTCGCCCTCTCTTTACAACAAACTATTTTTCATCTGTTGGTAGCTTTTGTATTTATTCCAGGACTGATCCTATTAGTTTTTGATGGTAGATACTTTGTTGGTCAAATCCAAACCACGGTGCAAACGGATTTACAAACAAACGCAACAACTATCACTAGCGCCATATCTAGATGGCATCAGCGACATCTCTTAGCTTTGAATACATTAGCTGAAGAATCGCTCATACCTGAAGCCACAACTGCTGCTAATACAGCGATTCAATCATCCGAGCAGCTACAAAAAAAAATTAGCCTAATCGAGCAGTTGTTGCCTGATTTTGACAAAATTTATGTTGCCGATTCATCTGGAACAATTTTAGCTACTTCTTCTCGTTTTAATCAAGCCCGTCGGCGCTTGATAGAACAAAGCAGGGAACATAAATCTCTCATTACCCTGGCTCAAGAGCGATCGACACCTTGGATGACTTCTATTCACAAACATTTATTAATGGACGAACCTAATGTAGGATTGAATGTGCCCCTGCAAGTTCAAGGTCGTTTTATTGGGCTGATCCACGGTTCATTAGGATTGAGCAAGATCAAATCTCTCTACATTTTCCAGAGAAACGATCAGAAAATACGCATTACATTGCTAGATCAAAACAACCGAGTCATTGCGAGTAATCAATCCGACCAAAAGCTTTTGACCAGTCTTGAGGAGTCAAAGGACGGCAGCACTCGCATCTTAGAGGGAACCTTGCAGCAGTGGCTTCCTAGCAATAACAAGAATCCAATGATCCGTTGGAAAAACTCTCTGTATATAGAGGAATTTACAATTAGCTCCGATCTGGACTGGAGATTACGCTTAGAAATTCCAGCAGCTCCCTATGTAGAAAATTTACAAAATCGCTACAAGGCTGACTTGAGTATTTTACTCGTCATCACAATGTTGGCATTTTTGTTTGCAACGCTGGTTAGCGAACGACTGGTCAAGCCATTATCCTATTTAGCTCTTGCGACTACCGACTTACCCAACAAGCTTTCAGAAGAAACATTTGAATGGAAACATAGCTCTGTTACTGAAATCAATGAGCTTGCTGGCAATTTTCAATTGATGGCGATCGTCCTTAATCAAAAATTTAGGGAGATTCAACACGCCAACGCTACATTAGAACAGCGGGTTCAAGAACGAACGCAAAAATTATCTATAATCAATCGATCTCTGAAAGCTGAAATTAAGAGACGTAAACAAGCCGAAACTGAGCTAAGAACAAGAGAGGCGGCGATACGAGCTTTATATGAAGTCACTGCTACCCAAAATCTCAATTTTGAGCAGCGCATCCAAGCGTTGATTGACATGGGATGTGAGAATTTTGGGCTTGAAAGTGGCATCTTGGCTCGTGTGCAAGATAATATTTATGAGGTGATGGTTGTGCGATCGCCCGATGGAGTCCTGAAACCAGGTGACGTCTTTGATATTAAGGAAACTTTGTGCTGTGAAGCTTTAGACACAAATGAACCCCTAACCATCGAACATATAGGCACCTCCAAATGGCGTTACCATCCTGCCTATGTTGTCCTTGGCATAGAAGCTTATATTGGAACACGAGTATTAGTTGCAGGCCAAGTCTACAGTACACTCAGCTTCTCTAGTAAATCTCCCCGTGCAGACAGCTTTAAATCTGCCCATGTGGAATTACTGAAGCTGATGGCTCAATGGATTGGTAGTGAAATTGAACGGCATGAGGCAGAAGTCGCTCTGCAAGCGAGTGAAGAGCGGTGGGAACTCGCCCTACGTGGTAGTAATGATGGGGTATGGGATTGGAACGTCAACACCAATGAAGCATTCTTCTCCGCTCGCTGGAAAGAAATGTTGGGCTACGAAGACCATGAAATTCCCCATCACCTGGACGAATGGAGCAAGCGGGTGCATCCCGAGGATCTCGGTTGCGTCATGCAAGTAATTCAAGATCACTTTGAGGGAAAAACTTCTTTTTATACTACGGAACATCGAGTTCTTTGTAAGGATGGGAGCTACAAGTGGATTCTAACTCGAGGGCAGGCGCTTTCGGATGAAGCGGGCAGAGTTGTCCGTATGACTGGTTCTCACAGCGATATTACCGAGCGCAAAAACTTAGAGCAGGAAATTCAAGCCAGAGAGCAATTATTGAATGCTTTCTTTAAAGGAGCTTCCCTAGCAGGGGTGGGGCTGTGTATCCACGATCAACAGTTTCGATTTTTACAAATCAATGAGGCACTAGCTAAAATTAATGGCCACTCTGTGGAGGCTCACTTAGGTAAGACAACCGATAATGTTTTGGGAGAATTTGCTTCTGGTGTGAATCCACTATTACAACAGGTTTTAACAACTGGAAAACCTTCGATCAACTTGGAAATTAGCACAGAAGTATCCAGTCAAACGGGTGCCAAGCGCTACTGGCTAACTTCTCACTTTCCCATTTTCAAGTATGCAGAGCAGCCTATAGCGGTGGGTTGCATTCTAATTGAAATTAGCGAGCGCAAACGAGCCGAAGCGGAACTGCAACAAATGAGTGCGGCGCTAGAAAATGCCGTGGCAGGCATTTCTCGGCTGGACCCTCAAGGATGCTATATCTCTGTCAATGTGACTTATGCTGCCATCTGCGGATATCAGCCCGAGGAAATGCTAGGGATGGAATGGCAAAGAACCGTTCATCCTGAAGATGTTGAGAAGATGGCGGCTGCTTATGAGCAAATGTTGAGAGACGGCAGAGTCGAAGTGGAGGCTAGGGGAATGCGAAAAAATGGCTCTAGCTTCTATAAACAAGTGGTGATGGTCTCTACTTATGACGAGCAAAATGTGTTTGTCGGGCATCACTGCTTCATGAAGGATATTAGCGATCGCAAGGAGGCAGAAGAAGCACTACAACGACAGTTGCAAAAAGCCCTACTGCTGAAGCAAATTACCGAAGAAATTCGTCAAAGCCTCAATGCTCAGCAGATATTTGCAACGGCTGCTATTCAGATTGGGCAAGCTCTTGGGGTGAGTCGCTGCTTAATTAGCACATACCAAGACAATCCACTGCCTCAGTTTCCTATCGTTGCCGAGTATCTAGCAGTGGGGTCAGCGCCCAGCGGGGAGCATGATATTTTGTCGGCCAGTCCTGCTTATACAAAACAATTGATGGCTCAAGATGAAGCCATCGCCTCCCCGGATGTCTATTGCGAATCATTGCTCACCTGTGCTCATTCAATTTGTACCAATCTCAATTTGAGATCGACATTAGCAGTGCGAACCTCTTACCAAGGAGAACCGAATGGTGCCATTTGTTTGCACCAGTGCGATCGTTACCGTCATTGGACCACCGATCAAGTGGAGTTGCTAGAATCAGTCGCGGCTCAAGTAGGAATTGCCCTAGCTCAAGCCAAGTTACTAGAGCAAGAAACTCGACAACGAGAAGAATTAACTCTGAAAAACTGTACCCTGGAGCAAACTAGACTGGAAGCAGAAGCTGCGAACAGAGCCAAAAGTGAGTTTCTGGCGATGATGAGCCATGAAATTCGCACTCCCATGAATGCGGTTATTGGTATGACGGGACTACTGCTCGATACAGAACTCAAGGCTCAACAGCGAGACTTTATCGAGACGATTCGTAATAGTGGGGATACCCTCCTTAGCATCATCAACGACATCCTTGACTTCTCCAAAATTGAGTCGGGCAAGCTGGAGTTAGAAAAGCATCCTTTGAGCTTGAGAGATTGTATAGAAAATGCGATCGACCAACTTGCAGTAAAAGCAGATGAGAAAAATATTGAATTGGGCTACTTCATCCAGCCTCAGACTCCTAACTTCATTTTGGGTGATGTCACCCGTCTCCGTCAGATTCTAGTTAACTTGCTCAACAATGCGATTAAGTTTACTGAAGCTGGGGAAGTTACCATTTCCGTAGAAGCCTCTCTAGTGGATTCTGACAAAACAATTTCTGAGCCAGGTAACTTGTCAGAAAGCTTGTATGAAATCCAGTTTGCCATTCAAGACACAGGCATTGGTATTCCAGCCAACCGGCTCGATCGACTGTTCAAGTCTTTTAGCCAAGTAGATGCTTCGACGACTCGGCAGTATGGAGGGACTGGTTTAGGTTTGGTGATTAGTAAGCGACTGACTGAAACGATGAACGGCATGATCTGGGTTGAAAGCCGAGGCCACGTCGGAGGAACCCCTTCACCAAAATGGCAAGCCGCTAAGCTTAATCGAGTCACAATGGGTTCTACCTTCTACTTCACGATTGTGGCATCCTCTGTGGCTACTGAGTTAGCGGAACCGATGGAAATGTTACCAGAACTATCTGGCAAGCGTTTATTAATCGTGGATGACCAGCCCACTAACCGACAGATTCTGACGTTGCAAGCAGATACTTGGGGGATGCAGAGTCTGGCTGCCCAATCGGCTGTGGAAGCGCTCAACTGGCTTGAGAGTGGAGAAACCTTTGATGTGGCTATTTTAGATATGCAAATGCCACAAATGGACGGCCTCACACTCGCTTCAGCCATCCACCAGCATCCTAAGTACCACCGTTTACCCCTAGTGTTGCTGACTTCAATGGGCTACCCAGAAGCGAGTTCTTCAGCGCTCTCCACCCACTTTGCGGCTTTTTTAACCAAACCCATCAAACAATCCCAGCTCTATCAAATACTGATCCATGTGCTACAAGCTCAACCGAAAAAAGTTCAACAACAACTTCCTAAATCTGTTCAGGATGATATGAAACTGGCCCAGAGACTCCCACTGCGAATTCTTTTAGCAGAAGATCATCTGGTGAATCAGAAGGTGGCACTGCTGCTGTTAGAGCGTTTGGGATACCGGGCAGATATTGCTGCCAATGGATTGGAAGTTTTGGAAGCCCTGAATCGCCAGCCTTATGATGTGGTGCTGATGGATGTACAAATGCCAGAGATGGATGGACTAGAAGCCAGCCGTCGTATTTGCCAGGAGTGGCCGGCTCATACTCGTCCCAGGATTATTGCCATGACGGCAAATGCCATGCAGGGCGATCGCCAGGTTTGTCTTGATGCTGGCATGAATGACTATATCAGTAAACCAATTCGACTAGAGGCTCTCATCCAAGCGCTGAGTCAGTGTCCACCCAACCCGGAACCGCAGCAGGCCCAAAAGGAGGAATCAGATAGCAACAAGCCAGAAATTGATGTGCCAGCGGTTAACCTCACTGAACTACAAGCCTTCTGTAGCAGCATCGATCAAGATTCAACCCAGATTTTGAGCTTGCTGGCAAACTGCTACTTTGAGGAATCTCTAAAGTTGCTACAAGCTATGAAATTAGCGATCGCCCAAGCGGATACTCAAACCCTAAAGCGAGTGGCTCATACCCTCAAAGGCAGTAGTGCGAATCTAAGCGCGAGTCCTCTGGCCCAGCTTTGTAGCAGGTTAGAAGTCATCAGTACCTCTGGTGAACTAGATCAAGCCTCAACGCTGTTGGCTCAAATCGAGGTTGAGTACGATCGTGTCAAGAATACTCTCCAACAAGAACTAGAAAAGACCGAAACTGATCTGTAAAAGTCAATTAAATAGGCATCTTTTGGCATCAGAACTTACGCAACTGTCACATCTCCGAAGTGACAAAAGAGAGATAATGACTGATAACTAATGACTAATGACTAATGACTGCTGGCTCCTGTCGAAGCGGAATCTCGATCACAAACTCAGTACCTTTCCCCAATTCCGAATTGCATTTTAAAACGCCGCCGTGTTTCTCTACCACAATTTGGTAACTAATTGACAGTCCCAATCCAGTACCTTTACCCACTGGCTTAGTCGTGAAAAAAGGGTCAAATATGCGTTTTCTCATAGATTCCGAAATCCCCGTACCGTTATCAGAAATCCGAATCAGCGCGCTAGGAAGAGTACCATTAAGTTGACCGACAGCAGTAGAGATTTTAATTTGAGGATCTACAGATTGACCAGCGAGCAACTTGTGCGATTCCAAAGCATCGATCGCATTCCCAATTACATTCATGAATACCTGATTCAACTGTCCAGCATAACACTCAACTCGATGCAAAATGCCGTATTCTTTCACTAGCACAATGTTTGCACTGTCCGCATTAGATTTCAGCCTGTGCTGTAAAATTAACAGCGTGCTGTCAATGCCCTCGTGAATATCAACCGCCTTCATTTGACTTTCGTCAAGACGAGAGAAATTCCTTAAAGACAGAACTATTTGACGGATGCGATCGGCTCCCACCTTCATTGACGATAGCAATTTTGGCAAATCTTCTAGCAGAAATTCCAAGTCAATATCTTCACTCAATTTGTCTATTTCAGGACTATAAGCGGGATATTGCTGCTGGTAAAGTTCCAGCAAACTCAGTAAGCTAGCAGTATATTCACTAGCGTGATTGAGATTGCCGTAAATAAAATTAACCGGATTGTTAATTTCGTGAGCAATCCCGGCTACCAGTTGCCCCAAACCAGACATTTTTTCAGTTTGAATCAATTGAGCTTGAGTGTGCTGCAAATCTTTTAAACTTTGAGCGATTTGTTCTGCTTGGCGTCTGGTTTGAGCCAGCAAATCGGCTTGTTGGATAGCAACGCCTAATTGATTGGCAATCTGAGCTAAAAAGTTAACTTCTGAACTTTCCCAACAGCGGGGCCCAGAATGTTGATACGCTGTCAGCAAACCCCAAAGTTCTTGTCCTACAAAAATCGGCGCGATCGCATAAGCCTTCACCTGAAATTGCTCTAAAATACCAATGTCACACTCCGAGTGACAAGCTTGATAGATATCGTCAACGACTATCGTTTCATTATTCAGATACTTGCCACCTTGGTTTGACTGCAAATAAGTATCTTGCCAAACCGTACTGATACCTTCCCCTACCAATTTTATCCAGCCATCTTTCACAAACTCGGCAATATATTGACCGCTCAAATCAGGATTTAAGCGATAAACGGCTATTCTATCGACTTGCATAAACTGACCAACTTCTTGAGTTGCAGTCTTAAAAATCGCGTTGATATCGAGAGATTCTCGAATCTTAGCCACCACTTCAAACAGTATCCGCTGTTGCTCGGCTGCCCACTGCAAATCAACTGATTGCTGCCGCGTTTTAGCCAACAAATCTGCTTGTTCTAATCCTGCACTCAACTGAATTCCAACTTGCGTAGCAAACTGAATTTCCGAAGTGTTCCAATGGCGCAAACCGCTGCACTGGTGCACGCACAGCAAACCCCAAAGTTCGCTGCCATTCATCAGCGGCATAATCACCTGAGCTCTAATTTGAAATTGAGCTAAAAGAGCAGCATGGCAGTCTGAAAGTCCAGCATTTTCGACATCTGGTAGCACTTTAATCTGTCCCTGACTATATTTTTTGGCATAGTTTTCGCTAAAGAAATGATCGCGAACTTTTACATTCATTGCCGAAGAAAAACCAGGCAAAACATCTTCGGTAATAAATTCGCCTTCATTAAAGTTTAAACTAGAATCAAAGCGATAAATGCCAACTCTATCTGCCTTTAATATCCGCCGCACTTCTGTAGTTGTAGTACGAAAAATTGTATCTAAATCGAGAGATTGTCGAATCTTAGCAACCACCTCAAATAGTATTCGCTCCTGCTCTGCTACCCGCTGCAACTCAACTGCTTGCTGCTGAGTTTGAGCGAGCAAATCTGCTTGTTCTATGGCGATACTGAGCTGCGCGGAAATTTGGGTAGCAAACTTAATTTCGGAAGATTCCCAGTTGCGGGGAGCCGAACATTGGTGTACGCACAGCAACCCCCAAAGGTCGTTGCCTTTCATAATCGGTGCAACTAAAGTAGCTTTGACCTGAAATTGCTCCAAGACTTGCTGAAAGCAATCTTGCAGTCCGGCTTGTCTGATGTCGGACATGGCGTGAACTCGCCCCTGAGAGTAGAGATTGGCGTAGTTTTCTCCAAAGCAGTGATCGTGGACTTTGACTGCCATTGCTGACACAAAATCTGGCAAAACATCTTCGGCAACGAATTCGCCATCGTTAAATTCTGATGCGGAATCGAAGCGGTAAACCGCAACTCTATCGGCATTTAAAGCCCGCCGCACTTCCTGGGACATCGTGCTAAAAATTTTGTTCAATTCGAGGGATTTCCGCATTTTTGCTACCACTTCAAACAGCACTCGCTGCTGTTGGGTCAACTGCTGTAGTTGAGCGGTGCGCTTTTGAACTTGATTTTCTAAATTTGTGTTAAGTTCTTCTATTTGTTGATCTAGTTGGTAGTGGTTGATAGCATTAGAAAAGTGGGTGCTAAAAATTTGGAATAATTCGATTTCTTCAGTTTTCCATTCGCGAATTTGGGCTGTTTTTGACTCTTTCCACGCTTCAAAAGAGATCCGAGATTGGGCAAGCCGCCCGTCGCTATCAAACTGTCTAGCCCAGAGAGTTTCGGTGTCAAATTCTTCTCGAAAAATGGTCAAGTAACCGAATATTTGCTGGCGGGTTCTGAGCGGTACGATTAAAATGCTGCGAATTTTAGTCGATCGAAATGCAGGTTGTAGGCTTCTCAAACTGCTAATTTGGTACAAGTCGGGAATTGCCCAAACCTGTTGCTCGCCGGATTTAAAATATTCGTGCCAGACGCTGTATTGCTCCACCTGCGGGTATTTTGCCGAAATTGGCATCTTCGGCTCTGAGCCGCAAGTGTAGACTGTGAGTTCGCCAGTGGAGTTATCCGAATAGGGAACTAGATTCGGAACTTTGCTGCTGTCGGAAATGAATGGTGTGGCGAAAATGCACAGCCTGCCGCCGCCGGCGTCTAGTGCTGCTACCGATTCTGCCAAAGCTGTTTGGAGTTCAATCGCTGGCTGGGAGTTAAGGGCTGCGGCGACGCGGTTGACTGCGGCTTCCCGTTGAGCTTTAGCCCTCGCTCGCGCGAGGAGGGTTGATTGGGCTATGGCGACGCCGAGCTGATCTGCCACCATCTGAACGCCTTGGAGTTCGTTTTCTGCCACACTCCGGGACTCGGAGTGGTGAGATACCAACAACCCCCAGAATTCTTCGCCGTGAAAAATTGGTACTACCAAGCAAGCCTTGACGCCCAGTGCAGTCAAGTATTCAGCGTGGCAGGGGTCAACCGCACGAAAGCGGATTTCGTCGTCGGGCAGCAGTTGGCCCGAAACCGCCTCGCGGCGCGGACTTTGGCCTAGCAGCCCGGAATCTATATCGACGATTGATCGCACCTGTAGTTGCGCGAACATTTCGCGGGCGTGAGGGGGAATATCGTCTGCTGGAAAATGCAGCCCTAATAGGGATGGCAAGCGGTTGCCGTTAATTGATTCGGCAATAACTTCACCGCTACCGTCGCTATGAAATTTGTAGATTTTTACTCTGTCTGTTCCCAAGAATGATTGAACTTCCGCTGCTGTTGCGCTCAGAATTTCGGGTAGTTCTAGAGAGCGGCGAATGCGGTTGGCGATGCGATCGAGCAAATTTGCTCGATCGAACGTCATCTTGAGATTTTCGATCTTTAATGAGTCCATTATTAATCTTTTGCTTTCCTAGCAATAACAGTAAGCGGCCCAAAAGTTTTGTGCCTGTTAAAAAATTCGGCAAGCACAGCCATTTAATAAAATATAAATATCCTGATGGCGATCGTCGATTAGTTTTGCACCTGTAGCGATCTGCCTTAAAACTGCAACTTTTCAGTGCAACTTTCCATTGTATGGGATTAAAACTTTTGTACTTTAAATATAAACTTTGTAGACCCTGCCTTGCAAGCTCTTTACCCCAACGGATTAAACTTGTCAAGTTTCAAGACTTGCAGAGTCATTCACCGCCACCGATGAAGATCGCACCGAAATATTTCAGTCCTGGATGCAAAAGCTGGCTCAGGAACGAGCTTACGGAAAGAAACAGCATGGAATTCAAAAGTTTAACTCAGAAACCGGGTTTATACTTCTAGGATTGGATCTGCTGCTAATGGGCTTGGAGAACAGTCGATCGACAATCCGTAGCTTTTTCAGATATTATTAGGTCAAAAAAAGCTCCTGCAGTTAAGCAGGAGCCTTTTTCAACTAGACAATCAAATCAGAAATAAATTCGATCGATTAGTCTAAGTCTGGCATAGCCAGCACTGGTTCATTTTCGCGATCGATACCCTTCTCAAAGCCAGCGACAGCCGCGCGAGCGCGACCAGCGTGCCACAAGTGGCCGACCAAGAAGAAGAAACCCATCACAAAGTGGAAACAGGACAGCCAAGAACGAGGAGAAGTGAAGTTAAACGAGTTAACTTCAGTCGCCACACCGCCCACAGAGTTCAAAGAACCCAAAGGAGCGTGAGTCATGTACTCAGCCGCGCGGCGAGCTTGCCAAGGCTGAATGTCATTCTTGATTTTGTTCAAGTCCAAACCGTTAGTACCGCGCAAGGGTTCCAACCAAGGGCCTTGGAAATCCCAGAAACGCATCGTTTCACCGCCGAAAATGATTTCGCCAGTAGGAGAGCGCATCAGGTATTTACCCAGACCGGTGGGGCCTTGTGCAGAACCGACGTTAGCACCCAAGCGTTGGTCGCGGATCAGGAAGGTCAAAGCTTGCGCTTGAGAAGCTTCCGGGCCCGTCGGGCCGTAGAATTCGCTGGGGTAAGCAGTGTTGTTGAACCAGACAAAGCAGCAAGCGATGAAGCCCATCAGGGACAAAGCGCCCAAGCTGTAAGACAGGTAAGCTTCGCCAGACCAGATTAAGGCGCGGCGAGCCCAGCCGAAAGGCTTGGTCAAAATGTGCCAAACACCGCCAGCGATACAAATCAGGCCGAGCCAGATGTGACCGCCGATGATGTCTTCCATGTTGTTGACGCTGACAATCCAGCCTTCGCCACCAAAAGGAGAGCGCACCAAGTAGCCAAAAATCACAGCCGGATTCAGAGTGGGGTTCGTGATAATACGCACGTCGCCGCCGCCCGGAGCCCAAGTGTCATAGACACCGCCGAAGAACATGGCCTTAGCTACCAGCAGCAGAGCGCCGCATCCCAACAGAATCAGGTGGTAGCCGATGATATTGGTCATCTGGTTCTTGTCTTTCCAGTCGTAGCCGAAGAATGAAGAATATTCTTCGAGAACTTCTGGGCCGCGAACGGCGTGATAAATGCCGCCCAAACCGAGAACAGCAGATGAAATCAAGTGAAGAACGCCGACTACGAAGAACGGGAAGATATCAGTGACTTCACCGCCGGGGCCTACGCCCCAACCCAAAGTAGCGACGTGGGGCATCAAAATTAAGCCCTGTTCGTACATGGGCTTTTCTGGGATAAAGTGAGCGACTTCAAACAAAGTCATTGCACCGGCCCAGAACACGATCAAGCCAGCGTGAGCGACGTGTGCGCCCAGCAGTTTGCCGGAGAGATTGATTAAACGAGCGTTGCCAGACCACCAAGCGAACCCGGAGGATTCTTGGTCGCGACCGCTTGCGTAGGAATTAGAGAGCGTTACCACCCGGTAGAACCTCCAACGATTTTAGATTTTGGATTTTGGGTTTTTTTGTTCCCTAGTAGGGCACGGGAGTACCGCACCTGCGCCGGGGAATTGGGATTTGGATTTCAAGTTCAATTTAAAAAATTTAAATTAATCTGAAATCCAAATCCTGATTTTTTTAAAGTGCGTTACCGCGAGGCAGAACTTCTTCAGGGAAGATGAAGTTTTCGTGGGGTTGGTCTGTCGGAGCCATCCAAGCACGAATGCCTTCGTTAAGCAGAATGTTCTTAGTGTAGAACGTTTCAAACTCAGGATCTTCAGCAGCGCGTAATTCTTGTGATACGAAGTCATAGGCGCGCAGGTTTAATGCTAAACCGACGATGCCAATGGAGCTCATCCACAAGCCTGTGACAGGTACGAACAGCATGAAGAAGTGCAACCAGCGTTTGTTGGAGAAGGCAATTCCGAAGATTTGCGACCAAAAACGGTTAGCTGTAACCATCGAGTAGGTTTCTTCAGACTGAGTTGGGTTGAAGGCGCGGAAGGTGTTTGAGCCTTCGCCATCTTCAAACAAGGTGTTTTCTACGGTTGCACCGTGGATGGCGCACAACAGCGCACCGCCCAAGATGCCTGCAACGCCCATCATGTGGAACGGGTTGAGCGTCCAGTTGTGGAAGCCTTGCAGGAATAACAGGAAGCGGAAAATTGCTGCGACGCCGAAACTGGGGGCGAAGAACCAGCCTGATTGACCCAAGGGGTAAAGCAGGAACACCGACACAAACACGGCGATGGGGCCGGTGAATGCTAGGGCGTTGTAGGGACGGATGCCTACCAAACGGGCGATTTCAATCTGACGCAGGCAAAAGCCGATCAGTGCGAAGGCGCCGTGGAGGGCTACGAATGTCCACAGCCCACCGAGTTGGAACCAGCGGGTGAAGTCCCACTGTGCTTCGGGGCCCCACAGGAACAGCAGGGAGTGTCCGAGGCTGTTGGCTGGGGTGGAGACTGCTACGGTGAGGAAGTTGGCTCCTTCTAGGTAGGAGCTTGCCAAACCGTGGGTGTACCAGGATGTGACGAAGGTGGTGCCTGTTAACCAGCCACCGATGGCTAGGTAGGCGCAGGGGAATAGCAGGATGCCAGACCAGCCTACGAAGACGAAGCGATCGCGTTTGAGCCAGTCGTCGAGTACATCAAATATGCCTCTTTCGGTCTGGGCGCGTCCGACTGCGATTGTCATAAAAAAAACTGGGTAAGTGGGAAACGAGCGTGTCTTCTGACCTGAGAGGAAAACAACGCGGCGATTTCAATCGCCTTGAATCTTTCCCCTTTCGGGGTTGGAGGGGTATGGTTGCCCCTTCGATGAGGTATGGTTGCCTCAGTCTCCCTTGTGGGGTAATGTTCGCCTCGACCTGGTTATAAAGGCTTGTTAGACCTGCGACACTGTTTCAGTGACTTTAAAACTGTTGAATCGCAGGTGACAGAGCGGAAAACTGGCGTCGCATTCGCCGGTGTCGTGACCTAAATAACGTCTCCTCTTGCGAGGGGTCTGGTCAGAACAGCTTGCAATTTCTTACAAGCTCAGTGGCCTTAGCCCTTAGTTCCTGACTGCGGTAAAATCCTTTTGCTTGTTAAAAAACTAAGGTTTCTAATTAAACTTAACATAAGTATATATTAGAAGTTCAGAATTTTTCAACATAATTAGCAGGAGTTGATACACAATGCCGATCGGTCGATCGCGATCTCGTCAGCGAAGCGTGACGCTCGGTGGGCTAATTGAATTAAGATTTGGCTTTAAGGCTGTTTAATTTTATGACTGCAAAAACAATGACCTCGATCGATCCTGTCCTGCGCTACCCGGTTTTGGGCTCCCGCCGCTTCAGCAATTACTGGTGGGCGACGGTGGTCAGCATTGGAGGGACTGGTTTCCTGCTGTCGGGCATTTCCAGCTACTTGCACGTTAACCTGCTGCCTTTTGCTGACCCGACTCAGCTTGTTTTCATCCCCCAAGGCATTGCGATGGGTTTCTACGGTGTCTGTGGCGTGCTTTTGGCGCTCTACCTGTGGCTGACTATTCTCCTTGATGTCGGTGGCGGTTACAACGAGTTCGATCGACAAACTGGTAACATTCGGATCTTTCGCTGGGGATTTCCCGGCAAAAACCGCAAAGTTGATTTTAATTGCAAGACATCGGACGTGCAATCTGTGCGGGTGGACATTAAAGAAGGTCTCAATCCCCGCCGCAGTATTTATCTTAAGCTCAAAGACCGCCGTCAGTTTCCCCTGACTAGAGTCGGACAGCCGATTGCTTTGTCTGAAGTGGAAAATCAAGCGGCCGAATTGGCTCGATTTTTGCAAGTTCCCCTAGAAGGACTTTAGGGATTTTCGATTTGCGATTTGATATCTGAGATTGGTAATGTCTCGTAGGGTGCGCCGGGCCGCGCACCTTACCTACCTGGTAAGTGAAAAAGATCGATCTGCGAGTAAGCCCGTTACCAATTTTTGAATCTATCAATTAACCATACTTCAATAGTCCGGACAGTTTTTGGAACCCGACTACAAGCTTACGCGGGGCAAGGATCATAATAAAGTCGAATTAAATGCCCCGTCAGGGGTGGATCGGACATTGATTTAATTATCCACAGTGGCTCAAATTCCTACAGAATAAGCCATTGGGCCATATAAAAACTGTCCGGACTATTGATACTTGCGAAAGTTTTTGATTGCAAACCGTAGAATAAGGGTTTCAAGGCTCCAAGGCCAGTTCGCTATCAAAGGAAAATCGCTGGTTTTAGACTACGAACTAAAAACAGTCCGGACTATTGAATTAAAATCTTTAGTTGCAAAGTCCGTAATTGACTCAAAGTGAAAATACAAATGCAAATGCAAATCAAAATTCAGCGGTGGTTGTTCTCACTTTTAATAATTGGTGCGTTATTTGTCGGAGGATGCAGTAATTCCCCTATGGCAAACTCGACTCCGACATCGAATCCGGCGTCGGGTGAAAATATTTCTTTGTCTCCGTCTCCTTCTCCTGCTGCTGTAGCGACGAGTTCGCAATTTAGCAATTTGCCACGCTTGGAAGGAAAAGCAACGGTGGTGATGACGGTTAAAGGTTCTCCAATTACGATCGAACTCGACGGCACAAATGCGCCAATTACTGCGGGCAATTTTGTCGATTTGGTTCAGAAAGGAGTCTACGACGGGCTGGTATTTCACCGAGTCGTGCGGGAACCTCAGCCTTTTGTAGTTCAAGGCGGCGACCCCCAGGGTAAAGACCCTAAATTCCCTACAGCGCGACTGGGAACTGGCGGTTTTATTGACCCGAAAACTTCTGCTGAACGCAGGATTCCTCTGGAAATTAAAGCTAAAGGTGCTGCCAATCCGACTTACAGCGCGACGTTAGAAGAAGCTGGGGTTAAGGAGAAACCCGTGTTGATGCACAGTCGCGGGGCTGTGGCTATGGCTCGATCGCAGAGTCCTGATTCGGCTTCTTCTCAGTTTTACATTACTTTGACCGATGTACCGTTTTTGGACGGTAGTTATGCGGTTTTTGGGTACGTGAAGCAAGGGATGGATGTTGTTGATAAGATTGAAGCGGGCGATCGCATTGATAAGGCTACTGTTACTCAGGGTTTGGAAAATTTTAAGCCTGTTCAGTAGTCAATAGTCAGTCGTCACTCGTCATATCAATTCCGGTTGCACAATGGAGATAATTGTTGACGGTTGGCTGTTGACGGTTGACTGTTGACTCGGGGTCGAAAAACTCAATGGTTGTTGAGTGTTGACTGTTGATTCGATTTTATTATTCCGATGCAACCGGAAACGATATCAGTCGTTGGTCGTTGGTTAGTAGTTAATAATTAGTTCCAATCATCAATAACTAATGATTAATGACTAATGACTAATGGCTAATGACTAAAAATTTGGGAAGCTGAGGGCAGATGTGGATGTTGTTGTTACGGGAATTGGCCTGGTTTCTGCTTTAGGCACTCTGGATTGTAGCTGGAAAAGATTGTTGTCTGGGGAATCAGGAATTCGGCAACATCAACCTTTTATAGAACTTGAACGACGACCTTTGGCTTTAATTGGCACAAAACCTGTCGATTTAATAAGTTTAATTCGGCAGGTTTTAGCAGATGCTTTGCAAGATGCTAATTTGACTTTGCCTTTGCTTGAGTGTGGGATTGCGATCGGTTCTAGCCGAGGTTTCCAGGCAAATTTGGAACTGTTGGCGAGGGAAGGAAGAGGGAAGAAGGAAGAAGGAAGAAGGAAGAAGGAAGAGGAAAGAGAATTCTCAATTACCGATTCGCAATGCCCAATGCCCAATTCCCAATTCCCAATGCCCAATTCCCAATTCCAAATTACCGATTCTCAATTTGTGAATTTTTTGCCTCACATGGGGGCGATCGCAGCGGCGAGGGCAATTGGTTCGACGGGGCCGGTACTGGCACCGATGGCTGCTTGTGCGACGGGCCTACAGTCGATCGCCCGCGCTGTTGATTTAATCCGCACTGGTGAGTGTCAGCGGGCGATCGCAGGTGCTGTGGAAGCGCCTATCACACCGCTGACTCTGGCTGGATTTAGCCGGATGGGTGCTTTGGCAAACACAGGCTGCTATCCCTTTGATGAAAATCGGGAAGGCTTTGTGCTCGGTGAAGGCGGGGCTTTATTTGTATTAGAGTCGGCCGAGTTGGCAAGGCGTCGTGGTGCTAAAATTTACGGTCGAGTTTCCGGTTTTGGCTTGACAAATGATGCTTGCCATGCTAATTCCCCGGATCTGGGGGGGGAAAGTGCGATCACGGCGGTAAATCAATGTTTGAAACGCAGCCATTTAGCGGCGATTGATATAGATTTTATTCATGCTCACGGTACTGCAACTGAGTTAAATGACCGACACGAAGCATTGTTAATTGAGAAGTTATTTCACCCAGGAGTTGCTGTTAGTTCGACCAAGGGGGCGACGGGTCATACTTTGGGAGCTTCGGGAGCTTTGGGCGTGGCTTTTTGTTTGATGAGCATTAAATATCAGATGTTACCGCCTTGCGTGGGAATTAAAAAACCAGGGTTTGAATTAGATTTTGTTCGCTGTGCGCGATCGGCTATTGTCAGAAATGCGGTTTGTTTAAGCTTTGGCTTTGGCGGGCAGAATGCTGCGATCGTTTTATCGGGCGAGCGTTAATTTTTGTAAACTCGGTCGATCGACATTTAAATTACACGATATCTCTACAGTTAAAATCTTCTGATGTAGCCAGAAGACCCGCCCGCAGATCGAATTTAAATCTCAAAAACAGTACAATATTTATGTATTTTAGTCAATTAACTGAGAATTTTGGTGAGATTACTGCTGCTGCTGTCCTAGTCTGACTCTACATCCCGGCGCTAATCCTTGCGTCAAAGCCTCGGAGGTCAGAAAATAGAGGCAGATTAAAGCAGTATTGTATTTGATTAACGCACCGATTCCGATCGGCGAAAATAGAAGAAAGAAACGGTTTAAATTAAGTCTCAGGTATTTTAACATGGATCTGGCATCTCATCGATTTATGTCTTATTTTGAACCAGAGCAAGCTGCTCACCTTTGCCAAATAGCTGTTTTGGAGAGTTTTGCTGAGGAAACGCTGGTTTTTGAAGAAGGAGAAAAAGCGGATTTTTTCTATCTAGTTTTAGAAGGTAAAGTCCAGTTTAGTAAGCGAATTGAAAACAATAAATATCAAACTGTTGCTGTGGCTAAGCCAGACGATTATTTTGGCGAACTCGGAGTTTTAGACGGAGAGCCACGCAGTGCTAGAGCTGTGGCAGTTGCAGGCTCGACTTTGGCAAAAATAGCCCGTGAAGAACTAATAACAACTCTCCAGTTTGCTAAAGGCAGTTCGGTACTGCAAATGTTTGGTTTCATTACTAAAAATTTACGGGATACCACGGATCAATATGTTAGCCAGTTGGTACACAAACAAAAAATGGTATTGGTAGGAGAAATGGTGAGTACAATTATTCACGATTTCAAAAGTCCTTTTACTGGAATTAAACTCTCCAGTGAAATGCTCAAAGAAATGCACCCAGATGAGGAAACTCAGGAGTGGTGTGAACTTATTCAATTGCAGGTTCATAGAATGTTGGGGATGGCTGAAGAAGTATTAGAATTTTCGCGCGGTAATTCTGTATTACATAAAAAACCAATTAATCTAATTCAGACATTGCAGCAGTTTGAAAAGTTGAACAGAGTTTATTTTGAAGCAGCCAAAGTAGATTTAGTAGTACGGGTGACAGAAGTAATAGTGGAAGCGGATGAAAATAAGATTTTGCGCGTTTTACAAAATTTAGTTGGGAATGCTGTTGAGGCTTTTGGCGGAAGAGGGGGTCGGGTGGAGATTGCGGTGACACAAAGTGACGAGTGGGCAGAAATTAGCATTTACGATAACGGCCCCGGCATTCCACCGACAATTAAGGAAAAGTTATTTGAACCGTTTGTGACTTATGGCAAGCGGACTGGTACTGGGTTGGGAACGGCAATTGTTAAGTCCATCGTTGAGGCTCACAAAGGGAAAATTACTTATGAGTCAGAGGACGGAAAAGGCACAACTTTTTACATCTGTTTGCCGAGAAGCATGGCTTTAGCAGATCAAAATTAAGTAGGTAGGAAGATATATACTTAGGACTTTCTCACTAAGCGTCAGAAGAGACTTGGTTGATGAGTAGATATCTTGTTATAAAACAATATTTTTCTAAGAAACCGGGTTGAAGAGCGTAAGTCCTAATACTGTGTAGCGGTTTGCATAATCAAGTAGAATTAAATTAATGAAGCGCTAAAAATCTGATGCCAGTTACTATTCAAACCTTACCCACAGAAGTTATCAATTTAATTGCCGCCGGCGAAGTGATTGACTCGATCGCCGCAGCGGTAAGAGAATTAGTTGAAAATTCTCTGGATGCTGGCGCAACTCGCATTGTTGTTTCTGTCTGGCCGGAACAGTGGCGGGTGCAAGTTGCAGATAATGGTACGGGAATGGATCTGGAAAATTTGCGGCAGGCGGCTTCGCCTCACAGTACGAGCAAAATTACCACTGAAGCTGACCTTTACAAAATTGATACTTTGGGATTTCGTGGGGAAGCTTTGCACAGTTTAGCTCAGTTGGGCTGTTTGGAGGTTTTGAGCCGATCGAATGATTTGGGATTGGGGGATTTTTCGGAAAATCCAGAGTCGGCGCAAACCCCCGCCAAATCTTCCTTTAACAAGGGGGGATGTGGAAATGCTCGATCGGGCTGGCGGGTGGTTTACAATAGCGCGGGCGTTGCTGTGGAGGTGGAAACAGCCGCGATCGCTCCGGGTACGGTGGTGACTGTTGATAATTTGTTTGGCAATTGGCCTGTGCGCCGCAGTTTTTTGTCACCGACACAGCAAATGCGATCGATCCAATTAACCCTTCAGCAAATTGCTATTTGTCACCCGCACGTTAATTGGCAGTTGCGTCAAGGAAATACGCCTTGTTTACACGTAACTCCTGGTAGCACAGCGGAACACATTTTACCTCAATTTGTGCGCGGCGTGCGTGCGAGTGATTTGCAGTATTTAAAGTTAGATTTGCCTGCGAGTCCTCAAAATCTAAAAGCAGCAAATTTATTGGTAGAAACTCAACTTGTTGGCGCTACAGTTAAATCTAATTACCAATTCCCCGTTGCTACTTCCAAATTCCAAATGCCCACTTCCCAGTTGTTAGAATTAGTAATTGGTTTGCCAGATCGCTGTCACCGCAGGCGGCCCGATTGGGTGAAAGTTGGGGTAAATCGGCGAGTTGTGCGATCGCCCGAATTAGAGCAAACTATTCTCAGCGCCTTTGCCCGCACTTGTCCGCGTGATCGCTATCCCGTGTGTTTTGTCCACCTGCAAATCTCCCCTTCGGAAATCGACTGGAACCGCCACCCGGCTAAGGTTGAAATTTATCTGCACGATCCGAGTTTTTGGCAAGCACAAGTGAGCGCGGCAATTGCTCGTGCTTTGCATTTGAACGATGAAGTTTTGCCACCTGCCCCAATTCCCGATCGAGTGGGAAAATTGCTGAAGGCATCGGAACAAAAAAGTGCTTACAGTGTTGGGGTTTCGGCTAGGCAGAATGAGGACGGCGGCGAAGAGGCAAAAGGTAATAAAATAGCATTGATGGAATTGAGGGCGATCGCTCAAGTTCACAATACTTACATTGTTGCCGAACATTCCAGCGGAATTTGGTTGATAGAACAGCACATCGCTCACGAGCGCGTTTTGTACGAGCAATTGTGCGCGGCTTGGCAGCTAAAATGTCTAGAGAAACCAGTAATTCTCAGTCAATTATCGGCGCTGCAAATAGAGAATTTATCCCGATTGGGTTTGGAAGTAGAAAGTTTTGGCGAACAGCTATGGGCTGCCCGCGAAGTTCCTGAATTGTTAGCCGATCGAGATGACTGTGCGGATGCGCTTTTTGAACTCAGTAAAGTCGCAGATTTACAAGCGGCTCAAGTTGCGACTGCTTGCCGTAGCGCTATGCGAAACGGTACTCCTTTGAGTCTTTCCCAAATGCAAAATTTGTTGGATGAATGGCAGCAAACTCGCAATCCGCGCACTTGTCCTCACGGCCGCCCTATCTATTTTGCTTTGGAAGAATCGACTCTGGCTCGGATTTTTCGCCGCAGTTGGGTGATTGGTAAAAGTCACGGGATTTGAAGGTTAAAAGTTAAGCTGTAAGGTGCGCGTTACATACAAGACTGTTTTTTTTAAACCGCAGAGGGCGCAGAGAACGCAGAGAGGAAGAGAAGAGAGATGTTTTTAATATTTTTTTGGGCAACTGGATATTCGTATAAAATGTCAATTAAAATCAAATAAATCATAAATATGGATTTTCCGATCGCCCGACAACTCTTTTATCGAGAAATAAATCAGCCTGATGGCTCGATCGACCTGGGGAAAGCTGCCCTTTATATGGCTTTGGAAGAATACCCAAATTTAGAGCCAGAGGAGTATCTCAACGCTCTCGACACGATCGCAGATGAAGTGCGCGATCGCCTGCCGGCACAGAATTATCCGCTGCGGATTATTCAAACTATTAACGGCTATTTATACGGGGAGTTGCAGTTTGCGGGCAATGATGCTGATTATTATGACCCCCGCAATAGCTTTTTGAATGAAGTGATCGATCGGCGTACTGGTATTCCGATCTCTTTATCTTTGGTTTATTTGGAGGTTGCTAAGCGGATTGATTTTCCGATGGTGGGAATTGGGATGCCGGGACATTTTTTAATTAGACCGGATTTTGAAGATGCTGGTATTTTTGTTGATGCGTTTAACGGCGGCGAAATCTTGTTTCCTGAAGATTGTCAAGCCCGACTTTCTCAAATTTATGGTCAACCTATGGAGTTGCAGCCGATTTTTCTCGGCCCGGTAAGTCGCCGACATTTGTTGGGGCGAATGCTGGGAAATCTGAAGGCGATTTACTTGCAACAGGGAGATGCTGTGAGGGTACTCTTGGCGATCGAACGGATTTTGCTGCTGTTTCCCGATGCGCTGGGGGAACGGCGCGATCGCGGAATTCTCTATTATCAATTGGGACGCTTGGTAGAAGCGCGCCACGATTTGGAACTATACCTGAGAAATGCTCCGAATGCTCCTGATGCTGCTAGAATTCGCCAATTGGTCGATCGGCTCGATCGGGATCTTTGAAGTTAAATTCGCTAGATGTCGCACAGCACACTATAAGACATAAAAGTGACAATCAATAAACTGCTGCCCGACGACCAAATTTCGCGTTTATGATTTTTGCAAAGGTATCTAAATTTGTCAAAAAGCTAAGCATAACATATTAGTTGTAAATTAACACCTATCTTTTGATAGGTTGAAATTGCTGGACTTGACTGTAAAATCATAGGTCATTTACGGACATCCCGATTCGACTTTCCCGACTGATATCCGCACTGATATCCGCACTGACGAGCAATCTAAAAAGTATTTTGACGTAAAGAGGAACAAACTCATGAACTTTCAGTTTCAACAACGTTATCTCAACGGAATGCAACCGCTGTCAGCCCATTTAACCAAAAGAATGTCAAAGTCTTTATCATTGGGTTTGGCGCTTTTGCTGGGAACAAGTGCAGTATTCCTAAGCAGCGGCAAAGCCTTTGCATTAGATAATGTTACCGTAAAATACGGTGCTGTTGACGTAACATTACCGATGAGCGACTTGCAAAGCTTTGCACAAAATGGCCAAGCATCATCTCAACTGCAAAGCGTTCTTAGTCTTGCGAAACAAACTCCCGAGTCGATGCGCGAAATATTAACGCGAGAAGTGCCTTTAGATTCCCAATTAGTAGCGCGGCTAGCAAGCACTTATTTTGGGGAAATTGTTTTCAAACAATTGGGGGAGGTTGCTTATGCGCCGGCAACTCGGCTGCAAAGCGCGCCCGCACTGCGCGATGCTTTAGTCGCAGCTTCCAAAGATGGCAAAATATCGCTGATTGAAGTGATGCAAAATTACAGCCCTACTGCCTTAGAAGTTGACGGCAATCAAGCGATGGTTATTTACGAGCGAGTGATTAAAGATGTGCAAGATTTGCAAGCTTTGTATCAGAATTCCCCGGCTTTGCAAAATACGGCTAACCAAGCCGTGAATTCGGCGAGAGAAATGATTTGTCAGCCCAATCCATCGGGAAGTGCGAAATAAATAACTGAAGTTGGAGGGAAGGGGTAATGGGAAATTGGGAATTGGGAATTGGTGCTTTTTTCCTATTAGCCCTAGCTTTCAGCTATTAGCAATTACTCATGACCCATTACCAATTCTTCGGCTATGCGAGGGTAAAAGTTCCCAATTACCCATTATCCATTACCCCTTACCCATTCTTTGAGATAGTTGCTCTGCTACCCGCTTGAGTCTGCGGAGTTGGTCTTTCATATCTTTTTCTGTCCAAGGGGCTGCAAAGCGATTGAAACCAAATCTAATTAAACGATTGGGAATTTGAAATTCAAAGCGGTTAATCAAGAGAGTTCCTTGGATTTGCGGCTGGCATTCCCAACGATCGCATCCTTTGAAAAATCCGTCAAACCCCCAAACAATTAAACCGGGTTGTCGCTCCAACACAACACTCTCTAAAGAGGGTTGCAAAACGGGAATTTTTATGATAAATAAGCTGCGACTTCCTACGGCAGTATCCCATTCGCCCTGGGGATCGCAGCGTAGCAGGGGATTGAGCCACTTGTGCATTAAAGTGCGATCGACTATACATTGCTCCACCAGAGTAGCAGCAGCGCGAATTTCAATGGATTGCTCGAAAACTTGACGAATTGACATGAGAACCTGCAACAGGGAGGGTATTACAAAACTTTGCTTACTTGATAGTCCTTTATTTACTTGTAACGTCAATTTTTCCAGAAATTAAAAGATTGACACACTCATAAATACAGTGTATCATCTTGAATTAAAGTATATATACCGATTATGGAGTTAGTCGAAAGGCACATCATTAAACCAAATCATAGGTTTTATCGAGAAGCCGATAGACTATCTTTGCTGTGCAAAAAACTTTACAATAGCGCTAACTACATCTACCGTCAAAACTTTTTCGCTAGCCAACAAACAAACGCTCTGGCTGTTTATCAGGCGCTCAAAACAAGTCCTGATTACAAAGCACTGCCCGCAAAGGTAGCACAAAGCACGATCGGCTTACCCCTCAAAGCATGGACTAGCTATTATCTGGCGGTGCGAAACTATCAGGAAGACCCAACTAAATTTAAAGCCGCCCCGAAAATCCCTCATTACAAAGGTTCAAGAGAGCGAAAAAGAGAGGAGGGGCGCTATGTAGTTGTATTTAATTGTCAAGCTGTTAGCAAAAAATCCTTAAAAAAAGGATATGCTCGTCCCTCTGGGACTAATATTTGGTTGCCCTCAAAAGTCACCTCGATTCGGGAAATCCGGATTGTTCCCAAAGTAGGTTGTTATGTTGTCGAGGTGCTCTATGAAAAGTTAGAACAGCCTTTACAAGTTAATCAGAGAGTAGCTGCCCTAGATTTAGGATTAAACAATCTGGTAACATTAACCTACAATATTCCTGGGTTAGTACCGACAATCTACGAGGGACGGGGTGTTAAGTCAAGAAACCAATACTGCAATCAAGTTTCATCGGCACTGAAATCATTGCTGCCCGTAGCGCAAAAAAACAGTAAAAAACTCGCCAAATGGTGGCACAAGCGTAACTGTCAAGTGGATTACTACCTCCACACGACGAGTTCCGCAATTATTAAAGAACTCGTCAATTATCAAATGGGCTTGCTGGTTATAGGGTGGAACCAGGATTTTCAAGATGGGATTAATACTGGTATGATTAGAAATCAAAATTTTGCCTGTATTCCCCATCGCCGGTTTCTGCAAATGTTGCATTACAAAGGACAACTTGCGGGAATTAAAGTTGTGTTAGTTAAGGAAAGTTACACCTCTAAATGTTCAGCTTTGGATTTGGAACCAATTCAACAACATTCCGACTACATTGGCAGTAGGGTAAAAAGAGAATTGTTCAGAATCCAAACTGGATAACTAATAAATGCCGATGTGAACGGTTCTTTGAATATTGGCCCCAAAGCAGTCGGAGATGGGTTGATCCCAAATTCGATGGAGGGTTTTGTAGTTAACCCAGTACATTAAAAGTGTACAAACATTAAATTTAGGCGATGTCTAGATTTTTTGGAACTATTATTAAAGTTTCGTCTTCTCCTTGTCAAATGTGACGTTAACCTGAGAAAAAAATGAATGAAAGTTGGCAAGAAATAACTAGACCCATATCGGACCCAATAGCGGCTTTTTCCGATCGCATTTTGGCACAGGCCCAGCCCGCAAATCCGCTGGCACAGGCAGAGCGCGGAATTAACAATCTCTTTCAGGGCTCAAACATTGAAAATCTCCTCTGGGCCGTCGGTATCCTGCTAGTTGGCTTGATAATATCAGCCGTCGTATCATCTGTAGTCGGGGGATTGCTCAAGAAGACTACGATCGACAATCGGCTGGCTGCTTGGATTACCGGCCGCCCGGAAGGAGCTGAAACCCCGCAAGTGGAAAAATGGATTTCCACAGCGGTGTTCTGGATCATTTTTATCTTTTTCCTAATTGCCTTTTTCGACCGTCTGAATCTAACGGCTGTCTCGCAACCGCTCAATACTTTTCTCAATCAAATTACCGGTTTCTTGCCGAAGTTAGCCGGCGCGCTAATTTGGTTGGGGATTGCTTGGGTGTTGGCGACAGTCGCCAAAATGGCCGTATCGCGCGTGATGCGGACTTTGAGCGTAGACGAGCGCTTGAATCAGGAGGTGGGCGCTGCGCCCACTGAGCGCCCTTTGCTGCTGAGCGATACTGTGGCGAATGCGCTGTACTGGTTCATTTTTCTGCTGTTTTTGCCGCTGATTCTCGACTCACTGGAAATGCAGCAGGCTCTGCTGCCAGTGAATAATTTGCTCAACCAAATTCTGGCGGCAATTCCGAAAATTCTGGAAGCTGTGCTGATTGGGTTTGTGGGCTGGCTGCTGGCTATGGTGGTGCGGCGGATTGTCACGAATCTGTTGGCTGCTTCTGGGGCGGACAGTTTGGGTGCTCGGTTTGGAATTTCGCGGACTTCTAGCGGACAATCTCTGTCGTGGATTGCCGGGACGATCGTCTATGTTTTGATTTTGATTCCAACGGCGATCGCAGCTCTCAACGCTTTGGACATTCAAGCGATTTCGCAGCCTGCAGTCGCGATGCTCAACGACATTTTGGGCGCGGTTCCCAAAATTTTCACGGCAGCGCTGATTCTGGCGCTTGCTTACATTTTGGGGCGCTGGGTAGGCGATTTGGTTACTAATATCCTGACGGGAATTGGCTTTAACAATGTCTTTTCTTGGTTGGGGGTGCAGCCACCGAAACAGTCGCTGAGGCTACCGCCAAGTTCGATCGATCCGGAGGCAACGATTCTTCAGGAACCGGAACTTCCTACCCGCACGCCTTCTGAGTTTGTCGGCATTGTGGTGCAGGTGGGCATCCTGCTGTTTGCAGTGGTGGCGGCTACCGACGTGCTGCAAATTCCAGCGCTAACGGCGATTGTTAGCGGTATTGTCGTAGTTGCGGGTCGGGTGCTGGCCGGTTTGGTGGTATTTGCGATCGGCTTGTATTTGGCGAATCTGGCGTTTAGTTTGATTGCCAGTTCTGGAACTCGTCAAGCGCGGCTTTTGGGCCAAGCGGCTCGGATTGCGATTATTGCCTTTGTTTCGGCCTTGGCCCTGCAACAGATGGGCATTGGCAGCGATATTGTGAATTTGGCTTTCGGGCTGCTGCTTGGGGCGATCGCAGTTGGCATTGCTCTAGCTTTTGGTTTGGGCGGGCGCGAGATTGCGGCCGACCAAATTCGCGAATTGTTAGCGTCGTTTAAACAAGATAAGACGCCACGTTTGTAATTCTATAAAATGGCGTTTGTCAAGTACAAACGCCATTTTTTTATATTTTTTATTAAATAAATGAATTGCTAGACTGCCTGAATGGCGTTAATCACATTTTGACGCAGGTCGTAGCTATAAGCTTTTGCCATTTCTTAGGCTCCTGTAAGGAAAAAACTTGTATTTTATGTCCTAAGTGTCTTAGCAATAGCTATTCTACAAAAGAAAGTTTATGGACTTCTACTATATTTCCATTATGAGAAAGCCACCTACCTAATATCATGTCCGGTCGATTCCCTCCGCAAAAATATAGCCTTTCTTAAAAAGATGAGGTATCCGAGATTCCCTGAATAGCGGGACTTTCAAGCCTTATTACATACCTCATCTATCTGAGAAAGGCTATATATGTTATAACTAAATGTTTTGAATTTTAGACCTTAACTGTGAAGCTTGGGGAAATCAAATATCTAATAATGAGTAACTAACTTAAATATATATTTGACGGCAGCAAATGTCTTACACATATGATAGCACTTCCTAATCCATTATTGAGCTTGTAACCAAATATCTTCAATTGGATTCTGAGTCGGATCGTTGGGTGCAAATCTCAAACAATTGATTTTCCAATCAGATTCTTCTAAACCATTATTCACCACTGATAAAAACTCTTTAACCTCTGCTGAAGAATGATATAGTCATTTCAAATAAAAAAGAGACACTATTGAGCGCAGTAGGCACAGATAAGTTCATCTAAAGATGTGCCAGGAGGAGAATACATTCTGGCTCGCTTTAAGGCACTAAAATCGTGTTCAATATCGTTCAGGTCGGGAGAATATTTCGGGAGAAAAAGAACTTGATGACCAGTTTCCTCTACCAGTTCTCGAATGGCTGTTTTTCGATGAATCGGTGCATTATCCATGATTAATATAGATGGCTTTGTTAGAGAGGGTAATAAATATAAAGATAACCACCCTTCAAAGCCTTCTGCATTGAGGCTTCCCGTAAAAACCATTGGGGCAATTAAGTCTTTTTTTCCTTTCCGTCTTCCAGCTACTAGATTTTCTCTTGTTCCCCGTTTGCCGGACTTTTCACCCCAGATTTTTTTGCCTTTTTTAGACCAGCCATAAGCACAATCTAGAAACGGCTCAAATCCTGATTCATCAACAAAAACCAGACTTTGACTTCCCGATACTTTAATCAATTCTCTGAGATGAGAGTAGTATTTCATTCTTTCTTCTCGGTTTCTCTCCTGGTAACGAAGTTGTTTTTTTTTTTGGGTAATTTTCATTTCTTTAAGAGCATAAGATATGGCACTGGGTCTGGTTCCAAACTTATTGGCTCTGTCGATTAATCTGGCATCTGGATTCTCTTTAACATCCTTTTCCAATGCCTGCCAATCTAGTTTTCTCTTACGTCTTTTTACCTTTGTAGCTTGAAGGTCTGACCGACCGAGCCACCGATATATCGTTGCTCTTCCTACCTTAAATAGGACAGCAGCTTGGGCGATACGACCGCCATTTTCTACATAGTCCACTACTCTTTTTCTCAAATCTATGCTGTAAGACATTTTCCTAACTGGTTAACGATTTTTTTTCATTTTACATCATTTTTTAAAATTCTCATACTTATTTGAAATGACTATACAGCAAATTCCAGGTTTATGAAGTACAGTAGCAGCAGCTTGTAAACCAGTTTTTGACGTGCTTAGGACTGACCAAATAAGCGTGCCGTAGCCAGCAAAATGTCAACCATTTTGGTAGTGCTTGGTGAGAATTGGCGTAAAAAAAATTTGAGTTGCGACCACCATAATTCTATAGAATTGAAGTCGGGAGAATAGCGTGATAAGTTCAGTAAACTAGCACCAGCGGCTTGTATTAATGGTTCCATAGTCCCCAACTTGTGAGCGGGTAGATTATCCATAACAACTACTGCAGCCTCCCATAAGTTTGGTACTAAAAAATGTTCAATAAAGACTTCAAAAGCTCTGCCATCCATTGACCAATTTAGTGTCATTAATCCTACTACTTTTTTTGAACTAATTACTCCTAGAACTGTGATTTTGACGCCGCGATAAAAGGGTATTAAATCGTAGATTCTACAACCACATAGTGAACGTGCATAGGTTCTTGTCAACCCAATAAGACGCCCATTTCATCCAAAAAAATCAGGTTGTCAGGGTCAATTTTTTTCACGTTTTTCCAATATTCACACCTCAGAATTTGCACTCTTTCAGTGGCAGACTGACTACTGCGTATGGTCTTTTTTTTCGCGTCAAATTTTGTTTTTGTAGTTCACGACACATCATGATCGGGCTGACAGCTTCGTTGTAGTTCCAAAGCCAATATTCACTTGGGTTCTGACAACGTCCCATCCGGATATTTTTCTACCATCTGAGTCAATTCAGTCGTGCGCGAGTTTAACACACTTTTGAGGCTTCCACCCTGTTGTTTGGGTTGAACATAGCCAGTCGTTTGTTTTTGTTTTAAAATTTTTTGAACAAACCCTTTACTCACATCAAATCTGGCGGCTACTTTCCTAATTGATGTATCACCTTGTTCCTAAATTTTAACTATTTTCTCACGAAACTCGCTCGAATAAGGTTTCATTTTTTTCGCTTAGGTACTAAATACGCTGTATCATATATACATGGAATCTGCTGTATTTAGCGCCATCCAAATTAATGCTATCCGCTTGTCGTTATATTAACTCATCAGATATTTTAAATATTCAATAGTATGTTCTCCATTTCCCTTTGGATAGGCCTGGATAAGACATTGAGCAGTCGCAATATTTACTGAGCCAAAGTAAGTCGGTAGCTCTTTCTCATTAACTATTGGCACTTCTACTCTTTCATTCTTCTTGCCCCAAACATAGCCACAAATATCTCCCCAAAGAAGATGACATTCATCCTGAAAAAAAACTACCAATTCACCTAATTCAATTTCATTCCGATGAGCTTCTAGCTATTGGATCAATTCTTTTGTTTGACCAGTTCAGGATCTGTTTTAGGATTACGTTTTTGAGAATTTTTCTGTTCTTGAGCCAGCAGCGTCAAAAATCTCATAGTAACTCTGCTGAGAACTAAAAACTATCTTATACCGCTCCTGTATATAAGCTTTTAGTTCTCCTAAATTCCAATAATTATTTTTTTGTAGCCAATCAATGATGGCAGCCCGTTCCTCAGATTTTAAATATCCCACAGAACCCTTATAAGCCAGCTTGAGAGCAGATAGACCTTGCATGGTAAATATCTGACTCCATTTACTAATAAAGCCAGAACTCACTGATAAACTTTCCTGAATCTCTTGATGCTTATATCCTTTAAGCTGCATAGAGACGGTAATCGCTCGTTTCAACTCGCGGGGATCGGGATTAGATTGGATAAATTCCGTTAACTCTTCTAACATACATAAATTATGTAGTGATTTTGGCTATTATCTCATAAATCATTTAGGAGTGCTATATAAGGGCTTGTGGCAGGTTAGCAATCCTAAATGATTTGGAGCAGCTTTCCGAGCGTCTAAGTCTTCAAGATAGCGAATCCCGTATTCGTTTACCAGAACTCTGCTAGCCGATCGGGTTGCTGTTGAGCAAACACTGGACTCGATGCGAACTGTTCGGTTGTTACTTTCATAGCTCGCTACAAAAGCTTTACTTTGGACTTTCCCTATAACACTTCTGTCTTAAGATAGATGACTAAAATTCAAAACATTTAAGAAAAATCATTTATGTTAGATCCGCTTTGAATCTAATTTTACTCCCACCCTTGGGATTACCTTGGTCGCCGGCAAAGCAATTGAACAGGCAGCTAAACCAATTGAACAGGCAGTTTCGGAATTAATAAATTTTATTGCGAAACTATTTTTATTGTTAAAGTTTTTTCCATCACCAAAGTCTTATCTTACTCTTGTAGTAAGTCGGCTATTTGGTGATAGCCGATGCTCAAAAAAGCGAAGAAGATTTCCTTGCCTATTTAATATTTTTTAAAGGTGAGATAGATGACAGATTCTCAGATAGCCAGTCCTGAAATACTGGCACCTCCTCATAGACGATTAGCCCTGAGTCTTCCGGCGTGGCTGGTGCTAATCTGTATCATTGCTTTTACCGCGCTACTGGCAGCAGGGGCTGCCATCTGGAAAAATGCTCCCCCTTTACCCGATGTAATCCACTCTCCAAAACAGGAGATTGTGATCACAAAAGCACAGATTCAGGAGACCTCTTGCAAAAGTCCCCAATAAGAATAATAGTGAGGTGATTGAGAGGAAAAACTGATGACTTACGAACAAGTACAAAGCTTAAAGCCAGAAGCCTTCAAGAGATTATGTGGCGTTGGGTCTACAACTTTTGCAGAAATGGTGTCAATTCTAAAACAACAGCAACTTCAGAAACAGAAACCCGGTCGTCCGCCTAAACTGAGCTTAGAAGATCAGGTACTACTGGCATTACAATATTGGCGAGAGTATCGTACCTACTTTCACATTGCTCAAAGCTGGAACATCAATGAATCGACTGCGTTCCGTCGTGAGACACGTAGAAGACACATTGATTCGTTCAGGTCGGTTTAGCTTACCCGGAAAAAAAGCACTGCTGCAACCGGACTCAGTTTTAGAAGTGGTTGTGGTCGATGTGACTGAAAGTCCAGTCGAGCGTCCAAAAAAAACAACGACAAGTGTTTTCCGGTAAAAAAAAGTATCATACCTTGAAGTCGCAATTAGTGGTTAATCAAAAGACGGGAGCAATTATCTGCATAGCTCATGGTAAAGGCAGAAGGCATAACTTTCGCCTATTCAAGAGCAGTAAAGTTAGGCTAGACAATACAATTAAGCTTTGGCGTGACAAGGGTTATCAAGGAATTGCCAAACTTCATGCCAATAGTCAGATACCTACTAAAAAGCCCAAAAGCTCTAATTTATCTCAGGTTCAACGGCAAGAAAACCGTACTCTGGCAAGCGAACGTATTATTATTGAACACGTTAATAGGAGGCTGAAAATTTTTCGGATTCTGTCGGAACGTTACCGAAATCGCCGACGCAGATTTGGTTTACGCTTCAACCTGATTGCAGGCATCTATAATTATGAACTTAACCTTTCATAATGACTTTTGCAAGAGGTCTAAACAACTTTGTGGGATTAAAAGATTTCTGTCAATGCGTAAATCCTAGCTTTGTTGATAGCCTGACATAATAGGTCTCATAAGAAATTCTGTATCTAAATATACTATATTTGTATAAATCATGACATTTATCAAGTTATCCTGACATTAAGGGCGAGATTCCACACCTTACCTACAAAATTTGTAAGCTCCTGAGTTGAGAAGGTATTCCAAGCTTTCACCAGTCAATCGCCCTTGGTTGTTGGCGTTGGCACTCGAGCTTAGTTCTCAAATTTTTGTCGTCCGTGAAATGTGATATGAGTTGAAATCTCCGAAATTCATGCCGAAACTAAAAGAATCTTTTAATCACCCCCATACCGAACCAGCCGATACCGCGATTCGCCTAAAGCAGCATAAAGACCTGTTTTCCTGGCTTTCGATCGCTGCGGGGCTAATTTTTCTACAGGGGTACATGATTGCTCCCCTGATTCCACGTTTGGCTGAAGTTTTTAATGTTCCGGTTCAGGAAATCGGCTTTATCGTTCCAGCCTATATGCTGTCCTATGCACTGATGGCATTATTCTTCGGCCTCCTGTCCGATCGCTTTGGTCGATGGTCTATTATTCGCATCTCGCTTGCTCTTTTTGTCATTTTCACGGCTTTAACTGCCACTGCTCAAAATGCTTCGCAGATGGCAACCTGGCGGCTATTAACCGGGATTGGAGCAAGTGGTGTGATTCCCCTTACCTTCGCCTTAATTGGCGATTTATTCCCGTTTGATCAGCGAGGTGCCAAGCTAGGATTGGTGTTTGCAGCAATGGAAGGGGGAATGGCAGCAGGCTCTGCGGGGGGAGCGATTCTTGAGCCATTTGTAGGTTGGCGAGTGCTCTTTCTAGGTACTGCTGTGTTTGCTGCTATTGTGCTTTGGCGGCTTCATCCTTACGGCTCTTTATTTGATACACCACAAGTCACCAAATTACCGCCTATTCGCCAAATTTTTAGGGGATACAGCCAGATATTAGCAACCTTTAGGGGAAAGCGTACATATGCTTATGTTCTGTGGAATGGTATCTACCACTCTGGGGTATATACATGGCTAGGGTTGTATTTATCCCAACGGTACAACATGGATGCCTTGAGCATTGGTTTAAACATTCTTGGGTACGGCATTCCCGGTTTATTGCTGAGTTCTTTGATTGGTCAAGCCGTCGATCGGTGGGGACGGCGTTGGCTCGTTCCAGCAGGGTTGGTCATGGCTGCTGTGGCTGGAATTGGAATGATTTTTGAGATTCCGCCAATCGGAACGACGATCGCAGTTCTTATTTTGTCTTTAGGGTATGACCTGACTCAACCGTTGTTTGTCGGAATTGTGACCGATCTCGGAGATGACAACAATTTGGGGCAAACGATGGGACTGAAGGTATTTACTCTCTTTACTGGATTTGGTGTAGGCAGTCTCATATTTGGAGAGCTACTGCGCTTTGGATTTGGGCCTTCTCTCGCTATCTTTGGTGGCATTCAGTTGATAACTGGTTTGATCGCAGTCCCGCTATTCTGGCAGGAAGTCCCCTCTCGATTACGGGGTTAGCGACTGTTGCCCAAACCAATGTTGCCTACATCAATACTGCTCAAATAATTGCGATCAGTGGTGGTAATAACTCTCTATAGATGTTCTGTTGTAGAGCATCTATAAAGTGTCATTTTCAATAAGTTATTTCTAAATGAATGTCTCCGAATCTTAAAAAAATAGCCCGATTGCCGATAGTATATAATAGGGTATTACCTATTAAAACACATATGAGTCAGCTTCTTCATAAATAATAATATATTGATAAACATTTATCTCAAACTCAAAGCTTGCTCGGCATAAACTACGAAAAGTAATAACTTTAATTGTTAACGCTGAGGGTTTGCTCGCTAAAAAAGAAGCATAAATAGAGCGAAAAAAAGATAGCTATTAAAGCGGGAAGCGGCAGCCATCATGAGGAAGATGCAAACAACCCCGTCACACAATAGTTTCATAAAAATCAATACGGGATGCGGGAAACTCAGCGGCTTTAGCCCTGAGAGGGAAGCGGATCGGGGGACTTCAGTCCCCGTGTTCTTTCTTTCTTAATTAGCAGAATGATGCGGATCTTCTATGTATTTTTTCACAACTTCACTACTAATATTGCCTGCGGTACTAACAAAATAGCTGCTCGTCCACAAAGACGGCAGCTTTTTTAATTCTGGGAACTGGGCCCTTAAATGATGACTAGAACGTCCTTTGGACGCCTTAACGACCAGCGCAGGAGTATCCATCGGATTGACGGCGACGAATAAATGTACGTGATCTGGTGCCACTTCTAAAGCTAGAATATCCCAACCTTTCTCAGTCGAAAGCGCTAAAAATAGCTCTCGCAGTCTAGTTGCTACGTCTCCCACTAGAACTTTCTTGCGACGCTTGGGAATGAAGACGAAGTGATAATTGAGTAAGAATTTGACGTGGTTGTGAGTCTTGTACTCTGGAAGAGGCAACATAAACTTTTGTTGTTATCGCTTAATTTATCCACTGTATCCAGTTAAACTAAATAAATCAAATAATTTACAGAAAAAAGAGGTGGCTAAGGTCAAAAAAATGATGGGAGTACAGCAAGTATTGTTGTCTCCCACCAAAGAAGTTGAAGCAGTATTAAACTACCTTTGTCGGCAATCTGGCAAACTTTATAATAGTGCCGTCTATTTGGCTCGCCAAACCTTTTTCAAAACGGGAAGGTTGCTGACCGGAAAATTTGACTTATCTTTTGAACCGTCAATTGCAAAGTCGATGGTTGCTAAGTCGCTGCCTTCAACGCCTATGCAACAAACTTTGATGTCGGTTACGGAGGTCTTTAAAAGCTTCAAAGAGTTAAAAGCTTTGTATAGCAAAGGTCAATTGCACTTTAGACCCAAGCCTCCGAGCTATTTAACAGGTTCTAAGTTATTTAAAGTCGCTTATCCAAATTCTGGTGGATTAAAGCCAGCGCTTGTCGGCGACCAATTGAGATTTTCCCTGGGTTTAACAGTACGGCGCTGGTTCGGGATTTCTGAATTCTTTCTACCCATGTCGTCAAACATTGACTACTCAAAGGTTAAAGAGTTCACGATTCTCCCGAAGAATGGTGTTTTCTACTTGGAGATGTCTTATGAAGTAGAATGCCAGCAGCACACTTTAGATTACACCCAAGCGCTGTCAATTGATTTGGGAATTGCTGACAATTTAGCAGCCTGTGTAGACACCCTGGGAAATTCTTTCTTGATTGATGCTCGTGCCATGAAAGCGATGAATCAGCTATGGAATAAAAAAGTAGCAACTAGAAAGGAAGGAAAGCCCGCTGGTTACTGGGACAACTGGCTATACCGTGTAACTCGCAAGCGTAATCACCAGATGCGCGATGGTATAAACAAAGCTGCGAAGCTGATTGTTTCCCACTGCTTACAGCATGGGATTGGTAATCTAGTCATTGGATGGAACCAAGGTTTTAAATCTAATGCCGATATGGGTAAGCTGAACAATCAGAGATTTGTTCAAATGCCATTAGGAAAGCTGAAACATCGACTAAACCAATTGTGCGATTTGCACGCCATTAAGTTTACGGAAACCGAAGAAGCATATACGTCCAAAAGTAGTTTTCTTGATGGAGACTCCCTGCCCAGCTACGGTGAAAAACCGCCTGAGTGGAAAGCATCTGGAAAACGAATTAAACGTGGTTTGTATCGCTCTGCCGATGGAACTGTAATCAACGCAGATTTAAATGGCGCGGCTAACATTCTCAGAAAAGTAGCTAGTAAGTTAAGTGTAAATCTTGACCGACTAGGTAGACGGTGTTTGACCACCGTAGCGAGAATGAGGCTTTGGTAATAACTAAAGTCAATCTGTCAGCAGAATCTCAGTGGCTTTAGCCCTGAGAGCGTCAATATTTGATGAGGGACGATCGCCCCATAAAATTAGGCATATTATCAAAGGATACGCTCGCCTCTGTTCTGGGGGAAACTAAATCCAAACCAAAACTCCAACACGCCCGCCATGCCCAAACTTCCCGAATGCGTAGGCGTAAGCCGGGGTCGAGCCATCGCTGTCTCCTCTACGCCCGCAACCCACACTTAATCTGTGCAGTTCATCCCACAGGCTCAGACACCGACACTTGCCCCGACCTTTGACCAGACCCCAACGCCTAAGCCGATGAACTGTGGGAACCCGAAGGGGCAAGCTACTATGGCTGCGAATTGATTCTGCAACCGAGGCAGCGGTGGACACCAGAGAAACAGTTAGAACTTTTGGATACCCACTCACTGTTTACTGGCCGGTGTCTCCAAGGTGAAATGACTTACCCCCAGTATGAAACGCCGCCTGTTCATTGGGATTGTTCGGCTTGCGGATGGATCACTGATTCGGTTTGAGGTGATGGTCATTGGTAACAAGTTAAGCTAATAAAGCATTTGTCAATCAGCAATTATGCTCAACATTTACTCGGATTTTGGGCATAAAACTGAGATTTTGGCGATCGAGGAATTATGCCTACCATGATATTTATACCTACTCCCTATCAAATCGTAAATTTTCCACTCCTAAAAAAGTGGTTTTTTTGAGTAATATTACTGATTGACAAATGCAATTAAGTCTTAGCTTGTCACCAACGGGTGATAGTTGACAAGGATAATTATCAGCAAGGGGAAAACGCTCCCTCGACACCCCACTTGAAAGTGCAGCCGACTAATCCCCCAACAAACACCCAAAACGCGCATTGAGGCAGCACAGTTAACAACACAATCTCATGAGACCACGATTGCCAGAAGCGAAACATGAGCTCACTTTTGTTGAGTAAATTACTATGTTACAATCAGCTCCAATAATAATTAAGTTTTAAAATCGGCCTTAACCTCACGCTCAATTCCCTTGCGATCGCTAGAATAACAATGACTATCAACTTAGCTGGCTATCAATTCGTTGAAACTCTCCACAGCGGGATAAGAACTTCAGTCGATCGCGCTCGGAGGATTTCGGACTTGTCCAGCGTGATCGTCAAAACGCTAAAGGCTGAGTATCCCACTCTTTCTGACATCACCCGCTTGCGGCACGAATATCAAATTCTGCAAAGCTTGAACGTAGAACCGATTATCAAAGCCATTAGTTTAGAAAGCTATAAAAACGGTTTAGCACTGATATTACAAGATTCAGGCTCCGAGTCTCTCAACGATTGGATGAAGGGTAAAAAACTCACAATCATTCAATTTCTTTCTTTGGGTCTCCAGCTTGTCTCTGCCTTAGCAGAAATCCATAAACATAACATTATTCATAAAGATGTAAAGCCACAAAATATAATCATCAACCCAGCCACTGAAAAAGTTCAAATTATTGATTTCAGCATCGCTTCGCGCCTGGAGCGAGAAAATTCGACGCTCAGCCATCCAGATTTGCTCGAAGGCACCCTCGCTTATATGTCGCCCGAACAAACTGGCCGGATGAATCGGTCAATTGACTACCGCACTGATTTTTATTCACTAGGCGTTACCTTCTATGAAATGCTCACAGGCGAGTTGCCCTTTAATTCCACAGACCCGCTGGAATTGGTACACAGCCATATTGCCAAAACTCCCATTCCCCTTCACCAGCTAAATCCTGAAATCCCACCACAAATTTCAGCGATTGCGATGAAGTTATTAGCTAAAAATGCTGAAGACCGCTACCAAAGCACTGAGGGACTAAAATTTGACTTAGAAACTTGCTTGGTAAAACTACAGGCTAGCGGATATATTTCCAACTTTGTTGTTGGAAGTGCGGATAAAGCAGGGCAATTAAATATACCGCAAAAGCTCTACGGTCGCGACCAAGAAATTGAAATAATTATAGAAACTTTCGATCGCGTTGCCAGTGGCACCACCGAATTAATGCTGGTTTCCGGTTATTCCGGGATAGGCAAAACAGTGTTGGTCAATGAAGTTCACAAACCCATTGTGCGGCAACGAGGCTATTTTATTGCGGGTAAATTTGACCAGTTCAAGCGCAATATTCCTTATGCTTCCCTCATTCAAGCATTCCAATCCTTAACTCAGCAACTTCTAACCGAAGGCGAAGCAGAAATCCAAACTTGGAAAGAAAAACTGTTATCCGCTTTAGGCGATAACGGACAAGTCATCATAGATGTTATCCCTGAAGTCGAATTAATTATTGGCAAACAGCCACCCGTAGCAGAATTAGGGGCAACTGAAGCTCAAAATCGTTTCAGTCGCGTGTTTAAACAATTCATTGGCGTATTTACCACTATTGACCATCCCTTAGTTATCTTCCTCGATGACTTGCAGTGGGCGGATTCGGCATCGTTGAAATTAATTGAATTGCTAATAACTGATTCTGATAGCAAGTATTTATTGCTGATTGGGGCATATCGAGATAATGAAGTTTCTCCCACTCATCCGACGATTCAAACGATTGACAAGATTCGCAAAACGGGTGCGACGGTGAATAATATTGTCCTTCAACCATTACACCTGGTTCATGTCGAAGAATTAATTGCGGATACTTTAAATGAATCTGGCGGTTCGGAATCCCTGTCTGTAAAGACGCGAAATTTCGCGTCTCTACTTTTTAATAAAACACAGGGCAATCCTTTCTTCTTAAGTCAACTCCTCAAAACTCTCTATCAAGAAGATTTGTTGACTTATAACTTCACCCCCCTAATCCCCCCTTACCAAGGGGGGACAAAGGGGGGTTGGCAATGGAATATCGAACAAATTCAAGCGATCGGCATCACCGATTACAATGTTGTCGAACTGATTGCTAGAAACATACGCAAATTGCCCGAATATACACAAAAAGTATTAAAATTTGCTGCTTGTATTGGCAACACTTTTAACTTAGAAGTTTTGGCGATTGTTAATCAGGAATCATCCTTAATCACGGCGGCGCAATTGTGGGAAGCACTTCAAGCTGGGTTGATTTTACCTTTGAGCAATGAATACAAAATTCCCCTCGTATTTAGTCAGGAAGAATCGGGCGGTTTTACATTAACTGATGTCAAGGTTGACTACAAGTTTTTACATGACCGAGTGCAGCAAGCTGCCTATTCTTTGATTCCCGATGAGCAGAAAAAAGAGACCCACTTAAAAATCGGTCAACTGCTCCTGCAAAGTACAACGCCAGAAGACCGAAAAGAAAATATTTTCGCTTTAGTTAACCAACTCAATTATGGTACAGACTTACTTACAACTGAATCCCAAAAATATGAACTAGCCCAATTGAATCTGATTGCAGGTCAGAAAGCGAAAGCTGCTACAGCCCACGATTCCGCCGTCAAATATTTGCAAGTGGGTTTATCTCTGCTAGCGGTAGATAGTTGGGAAAATCGGTATGAACTGGCATTAAGGCTGCATGAGGAAGCAGCAGAGTCAGCATATTTGAGTGGTGATTTTGACGGAATGCAGAGATTCGTTGAGATAGTACAAAACTGCGCCAAAACGCTATTGGACAAAGTAAAAGTGTACGAAGTCCAGATTCAAGCTTATATGGCGCAGAACAAGCTGCTCGAAGCATTGAATACGGGGCTACAAGTCTTAAAGCAGTTGGAGGTAGAGTTTCCTGACTCACCAAACCCATCTGATATTGGGCAGGCGCTGGGGGAAACTGCGGCAATTTTGAGCGGAACTCAAATTGAGGACTTAATCGATCTCCCTGAAATGACAGATCCTTATCAATTAGCAGCGATCAGGATTTTGTCAAGTATATTTTCTGCTTGCTATTCTGGGATGCCCGTACTGGTACCTTTAACAGTGTGCAAACAGGTCGATTTATCCGTTCAATATGGCAATGCTTCTGTGTCTCCCTTTGCATATGCGGTATACAGTCTTCTTCTTTGTGGGGCGGTAGGAGATATTGAGCGGGGCTATGAGTTGGGCCAATTAGCTTTACGTCTAGTGTCAAAGTTAAATGGCAAAGAAATCGAAGTCAAGACTTGCCACTTAGTGTATGCTGCCGTTCAACATTGGAAAGAACACGTCCGAAATACCTTAGAACCTTTCCTGGCAGCTTTCTCTACCGGGCTGGAAACTGGAGATTTAGAATATGCTGGCTATGCCGTCATGGTGTGGAGTCATTACTCGTTTTTTGTTGGCAAGCAACTAATGCAACTTGAACGAGAGATAGCAACTTACACAGATGCACTTCATAAAATCAGCCAAGAAACAGCGCTTAATAATACAAAGATTTGTTGGCAAGCCGTCTTAAACATGATGGGAAGCAGCCAAAATCTATGCCAGTTAAAGGGGGAAGTATACGACGAAGAGAAAATGCTGCCGCTATACCAGCAAACCAACAATCAACTGGCAATTCATTACTTATACTTGCACAAACTTGCGCTTTGTTATGTGTTTGATAATTACCAGGAAGCCTTACAAAATATCCCTCAAGTAGAAAGTTCTTTCGGCTCATCGACAGGGCAGCTAACTGTTGTTATTTTCTATTTCTACGATTCTCTAATACGGCTAGCTGTGTATCCTGAAACTTCGCCGTCCGACCAACAGGACATTCTTAACCGAGTACAAGCTAATCAAGAAAAGTTGCAAAACTGGGCACATTATGCCCCAATGAATCATCTGCATAAATTCTATTTGGTAGAGGCCGAAAAGCATCGGGTTTTAGGCGAAAAAGTAGAAGCGATCGAGATGTACGATCGCGCGATCGCTCTTGCGAAAGAAAACGAGTACATAAACGAAGAAGCATTGGCTCACGAACTCGCTGCCAAATTCTATTTGTCATGGGGTAAAGAAAAGATTGCCCGCACCTACATGACCGATGCTTATTATGCCTATATGCGCTGGGGAGCTTTAGCTAAAGTTAAACATCTAGAAGAAAAATACCCGCAATTAATAGCGCGATCGCCTGTGGTCACCGAAACCCCTTTCGACCCTACGAGGACAATTCCTCCTTTGACCATTACAGGCGGTCAAACAGAGTTGCTAGACTTGGCAACTGTAATGAAAGCATCTAGTGCCATTTCTAGCGAAATTGTTCTACCTAACTTGCTCACCAAGTTAATGAAAATTTTGATAGAAAACGCAGGTGCTGAAACTGGATCGCTTATTCTCTCAAAAGAGGGTCAACTTGTTATAGAAGCGGCGGGGACTAAAGATCAAGTCCGAGTGCTAGAATCTTTACCAGTATCAACTTCTGGGCAAGTTCCTATCTCGGTACTTAATTACGTCACCAGAACTCAGAAAGATGTCGTTTTAAATGATTCGGGCCGCGAGGAAATCTTTAACGCCGACCCCTACATTGCCCAACACAAACCAAAATCAATTTTGTGTGCGCCTATCCTATATCAAGGTAAGTTAAGTGCCATCCTGTACCTAGAAAACAACGTGATTGCTGGCGCTTTCACGCCGAAGCGGGTAGAAGTGTTGCGGATGCTATCGGGACAAGTTGCGATCGCCTTAGAAAATGCCAACCTCTATCACACTTTAGAAGTCAAAGTAGAAGAGCGAACCGAGGAATTAAAAGCCAAAAATACGCGCCTAGAAGTAGAAATTCAAGAGAGACAGCGAGCCGAGCAAGCGGCCGAAGCCGCAAACCGCGCCAAGAGCCAATTTCTCGCCAACATGAGCCACGAACTTCGCACACCGCTCAACGGCATTTTAGGTTATACCCAAATCCTCAAACGAGACACAGGTTTAACCAGTCAGCAAAATTCTGGTATTAACATCATTCATCAGTGTGGCGAACACCTCCTAACTCTGATCAATGACGTTCTAGACCTCTCCAAAATCGAAGCCGGAAAAATGGAAATCTACCTCACCGAGTTTCACCTGTCAGACTTTCTCCAAGGCATTACTGAAATCTGCCAGATTCGCGCCCAACAGAAGGGAATCTCTTTGATTTACGAACCGCTAACTCCACTTCCAACTTGCGTCCAAGCCGATGAAAAAAGATTGCGGCAAATTCTGATCAACTTACTCGGTAATGCCATAAAATTCACCGAGAAAGGAGGCGTTAGTTTTAAAGTAGACAGATTGGAGGCTCAGCCATCTTTGTCATCACCAATCGCCAATCCCCAATCCCTAAGAGCGAAATTTATTTTCCAAGTAGAAGATACGGGCATTGGCATCGCGCCGGACGAACTCTCAAAAATATTTTTGCCCTTCGAGCAAGCCAGCGGTTCAGTTAGCCAAATAGAGGGGACAGGATTAGGACTGCCAATTAGTCGCCAATTAGTGGAGATGATGGGCGGCGAACTGAAAGTACAAAGTTCTTTAGGTAAAGGCAGTATTTTCTGGTTTGAGTTAGAGTTGCCTATTACCGAAAGCTGGGAAGGGTATCAAAAAGAACCTGAAAAAATTATCAGGGGTTTCTCAGGCTCTCAGCGGAAAATTTTAGTCGTTGACGATCGCTGGGAAAATCGCTCTGTCCTAGTTAATCTTTTAGGTCCTATTGGGTTTGAATTAATGGAGGCAACGGACGGTCAAGACTGCGTGAATAAAGCGCTGTTATTTCAACCGCACTGTATTATAATTGACTTAGTAATGCCCGTCATGGACGGCTTTGAAGCGGTGAGGCGGATCAGAAAAATCCCTGCATTGAAAGATGTAATCGCGATCGGAACTTCTGCTAGCATTTTATCCGGCGAACCCCACAGTATTTTCCAGGCGGGTTGCAACGCTTTTCTCCTCAAACCAATTCGGGCAGAAAAGTTATTAGAATGTTTGGGCTACCATTTAGGTTTAGAATGGATTTATGAGGAGCGAACAACTTTCAGTTCAGAAGGTATCTTAACCGATTCCCCTTCTCAAATCCCAGACCAACAACTGATTGCTCCCCCTTCGGAAGAAGTTGCAGTCCTGTTCGATTTAGCCATGAAAGGTGAACTCCTCAGTATTGAGAAGCGAGCCAGCAAGCTGAAGGCAATAGATATGCGTTATGCACCTTTTGCCAATCAGTTGCTTGAATTAACCAAAAACTTTGAAGAAGACAAATTAGTTGAATTTGTTCAACAGTTTAGATGAGGACTAAAAATGACTAGCGAATCTTTAGACAGAGGAACCATTTTAATTGTGGATGATACGCCCACTAATCTGGGTTCAGTATTGGATTTTTTGAGCGCATCTGGCTTCACTGTTTGGGTAGCTCGCAGTGGGTCTAACGCTCTCAAAAAAGTGCAATATAGCCAGCCGGATTTAATTTTGTTGGATGTTCTGATGCCAGAGATGGACGGATTTAAAACCTGTCAACATCTAAAAGCAAGTGACTTAACTAAAGATATCCCAGTCATTTTTATGACCGCGCTGGACGATACAGAAAGCAAAGTCAAAGGCTTTAATGTGGGGGGAGTTGATTATATCACTAAGCCCCTTCAACAGGAAGAAGTTTTAGCTAGGGCTATCACGCACCTGAATCTGCGAAATCTAACTAAAAAGCTTCAGGCGCAAATTGTCGAGCGCGAGCGAGCGCAAGCCGACCTACAAGTTTTGACACAAGAGCTAGAGACGCGAGTAGAACAGCGCACCGCTGAACTTTCCCAAACGAATGAACGCCTCAAGCAGGAGGCTGCTGAACGCAAGCTTGCAGAAGCAGCTTTGCAAGCATCGGAAGCGCGAGAGCGGCACAAAGCCCTAGAACTCGAAAATTCCCTGCACGAACTCAAGGAGCTGCAAAGCCAGCTCATTCAGAGCGAAAAAATGTCCGGTCTAGGCCAACTCGTAGCTGGCGTAGCCCATGAAATCAATAATCCAATTAATTTTATTTATGGAAATCTTTCCTATGCTCTGGAATATTCAAAAGCTTTGGTCACTATCCTTGACCTCTACGAAAAGCACTATCCTAATCCGGCTCCAGATATACAAGCAGAAATCGCAGCAAGCGAGCTAGATTATGTCAAAAACGACTTGCCTAAATTGTTCAAATCGATGTACTTAGGAGCCGATCGCATCCGCGAAATCGTTTTGTCTTTGCGCCTCTTCGCACGGCAAGAAGGATATGAAATGAGATCGGTCAACCTTCACGAAGGCATGGACAGCACGCTGATGATTTTACAGAGCCGACTAAAATTTAAGGCAGACCGCCCCTCGATTGAAGTGGTGCGGGACTATTGCCCAAACCTGCCCGAAGTGGACTGTTATGGGGGAGAAATGAATCAGGTATTTATGAATGTACTTGCAAATGCGATCGATGCTATTGACGAGTGGAACAAGCAGAGATCGCTAGAAGAAATTAAAGCGAATCCTAGCGTGATTCGGATTAGCACAGAAGTAACAAGCAGCAATTGCGTAGTTGTCCGAATTGTGGACAATGGGCCAGGGATCTCGGAAGAGGTTCGTCGCCACGTATTTAACCCGTTTTTTACGACAAAACCCCCCGGTAAGGGCACAGGGATTGGGCTATCTATTAGCTGGCAAATTGTAGTGGAAAAACACCGGGGAAGCTTGGGGTGTGTTTCTGCACCAGGCAGGGGAACAGAGTTTACTATTGAGATTCCGATTCGGCAGGAGTCTCCTGTGTTGTCGCTGTCAGCTTGATGTTATGCAAAAAGTTAGTGAATCCATTGGGTTGATTTTTTAGGACAATTTCAGGATAGCAAGTTAAAAAAACTAAGGGGCGATCGCGCTTCGATGTTACTCTCTAACCCACCACTGATTTCTCACCTACAGAATGAAGTATTCGGGTGCGATAGCCCTCAAAAAAATCCACCTGTAAATAATCTGGATTTTTAACAAATATGTCCGACCATTCGATCGGATTCAACAGCAACGACGTAAGACATAGAGGCAAAGCCTCGCAAGGGATCGACTAAACTAGCCTCGTTCTCTCGCCCAAATGCTGCAACATTGACCTTACACAGCCTGAAGCGATATAGCAGCTTTATCCCACTTTTTGTCTGAGTATGTCATATCTTGTCACCCCTTACTTATTGAGAATGACAATGTGCTGCGAAATCTCCCTAAAATGATGGAATCCCTGATTTCTCAAGGATTCCATCTATCGGAGCGGCGGGATTTGAACCCACGACCCCTACTACCCCAAAGTAGTGCGCTACCAAGCTGCGCTACGCCCCGACAGCTTTAATAGCTTAGCATAGAATTCCCGAAAAAGTCAAAAAACTTTTAAAACTTTTGCAGCCTGCACCAAAGTCGGAACCACAGCCGTCGGCCAAAAACCCTCGCACCTCCTGCCAGCATTCAAGATCAATTGCACGCTGTAAGCTTCGGGATAGCCTTCCACCTGCACCCACAGCAAGTCGCTTTCAGCTTCAATAGCTATTTTTTCCTCGTCCATTAACTCAGAAGCCATTTGACTCATTGCGCCTGCTAATTGCCCCAACAATCGGCAAAAATCGTTTAACTCAGCCTCCGTGAGTTCGATCGCCCAACCGTCGCCAGCCACCAAACCCTTAAACTCCTGGGCCTCTGGGTTCCATCCCAAACGCCACCCAACACCCGTTTTAATTACACGTTCCACCATTGAGGGATTTTAGATTTTAGATTTTAGATTTTAGATTTTAGATTAGTAGGACTTACCCATAAATACGAAAGAAAACGGGTTTTTTACTTGTGTTAAAAGCTCAAATGCAGTATTTCCATAAAAAACCCGGTTTCTGCATTCGTGAGTATTAAGGTGCCAGCAACTTCGCATCTCCCGGCTGCGGCTGCGGTATCTCCGGCGAACTCGATCGCCCTTGTGGTTTTTCGCCCGTCGGTGTGCGCCCACGCCCGGAAGTCTCGGTAAAGACATCAACCAAAGCTTGAACCAAAGCATCCCGCTGTGCTCTATTTAACCTTTGAATAGCAGCGCGATCCTGTTCCATCGGATTTGACCGCAAAACGTCGTTTCCCGGATACACGCTTTCCACCAAATAATCGGGAGTCGCGCCCAAATAGTCAGCTAAACTCAACTTCCAATCAAAGCGGTAATTGGGCGGGCGTCCTTTGACAAATACGTGATATCGAATCAACCGCCCGACTAAAGTATTGGTAGAATCGACTTTTCCAGTTTCCTTGGAAATGTAGTTATTTTCGATCGGGAAATCCGGCAATTTTTCGTACACCAATTTCCACGCATCTTGCACCCTCACTTGCAACGGCGCAGATTCTTGAGCAACCCGCTGCACCGACGCAGACTCAGAACTCCGCAGCAGCGAAGGTTCCAAAGCCGACAGACTCAGTTCGCCCGATTCCAATACCCAACTCAAAAGCGTGAAAATCGCCACACTCAAAGTAACGAACAGAAAACTCAAGGCCAGCTTTAATTTCTTCACAGTTTTGATAATAATTTCAAAAATAGAATAATTTCATAAACTTACCTCCAAGCAGATGTCCTAGTTTATAATTTTAGGACTTAGGAAAAGAAACCCGGTTTAGGAAAATCAGAAGTTTGTCAACGAGACAGCTAAGAAGAAACCGGGTTTCTCGCCCTGGCCCGCCAGTCTAGTTTGAAAAAGTTTTGAGTGTGAAGTTTAAAAAAATTGCTCGCAATTCACCACTCAAAACCCAAAACTCCCGAAGTCTAGATGTCTCCGATAATTTCCGGCTGAGTCAGTTCGTCCGACATCTCAAATATTGCCCGCATTACAGGTTTCATTTGATGGTCGTCCATATTGTCAAAATCTTCATAGCGACGGCGTTTTGCGCGGTTCGCCACCTGCACCGTAATCCGATAGCGGTTGGATGCAGCACTGATCAATTCTTCCGCCCGACGGGTTAGCTGAGTTGAATCGAAGGGTGGACGCTTATTAGCCATGAGACTACCTACTTTATGTAATGTTACATTCTAGTCTAGTATGTCAAGATTCATAATTTATTAACTGAGTATCATTGCTTATGCAGGTAGCAACAGCCTATTCCTTTGGTCACTTGCATCGGGGAAACTCTCATCCCCTCAAATTGGTTGCTTTCGGTGACAGCTTAATCTACGGTTTCGGCGACGGTGTAGGCGGTGGCTGGGTGGAAAGATTGCGGCGCCAGTGGATGTTACCGGAGAGTGCAGGACACGTTTTATACAATTTGGGCGTTCGGGGCGATCGCACCTATCAAGTCTCCCAGCGGCTCGAAAACGAGTTTCGCCACCGTGGCGAACTGAGAAACCGCGTCCCGGATGCGATTATTCTTTCGGTAGGTCTCAACGATTCGGCGAGAGTGCAGTCGCCTACCGGGCGCAGCTACACTGAGTTTGAACATTTTAAAACTGTTTTGGATCATTTATTAAACCTGTCCCAACAACTTTGTCCGGTGATATTTGTCGGGATGGTGCCGGTGGATGAAAGTAAAATGCCTTTTCAAGATTGTTTGTATTACAGTCATGCTGACCAATATCGGTATAAAGAAGCAACGAAATTAGCTTGTGAGTTGCGGGGAATTCCCTATTTAGATATTTTTGATAAATGGGTAAATCGGGGCAGTGATTGGTGGCGATCGCGCCTGATTGCAGACGGGCTTCATCCCAATGCAGCGGGGTATCAATCTTTATTTGAAGATGTGACAAGTTGGGAACCGATCGCCAGCATTAGTCATTAGTCATTAGTCAGTAGTCATTAGTCATCAGTAAAAATGAAGTAGGGTGCGTCAGCTAGCATTATTTCCCCTACAAATTAAGAATCTCACAACTGACGCACTCCCGCAAAAAACGGTGCGTCAGATTCATACTTTCCGTGCAAATAGAAAATCTCAAACCTCACGCACCCTAACACTGATTGTATTCTTCACCATCAAGTGAAACTTGATAAAATGCTCAGTAACCAGGTGGGTGTTGCAAACTACCAACCACTTTGTCGATCGCCTCTGCGATCGCCAACAACTCCATTTCACGCCACCGCTTACCAACAATTTGCATTCCAATCGGTAAACCATTTTGAGTTTGTCCAATTGGAATTACCACCGCAGGATGTCCACTAAGATTAAAGGGCATGGTATAAGATCCGTTTGCCACTGAATAAGGATAGGATCTGCCATCAATGTCAACGGCATTCCAAGCGGGACGGTGAGTAAACGCAGCGGTTGCGGCAACCGGACAAAGCCATACATCCCACGGTTCTAATGCCTCATCTATATGGGCAGTAAAGCGATCGCGCTGTGTGAGTACCTCGAAATATCTTTTCAAACTTGGATTCAATATCTCAGGTAGCAATCTGCTGAAATCTCCCAATTTTCGGAGTTCCTTGTCGCCTTGGGTGGCGGTGCGAAAGATTAACTCTAAACTACGACGCAGGTTATATCTATCCTGCGGTTGAGCGTAGATAGTGAGGTACATTGAGATCCGTCCGTAGAGATTCAATATTTGGGAAAGGTCAAAGTCTTTGGGAAGCCAGCGTTCGGTTTGGACACCTGCGTCAGAGAGTGTCTGCACGATCAACTCCATAGCTGCTCGAATTTCAGAAGCAACGGAAACTTCGGCCCATTCAGCAGTCCAAGCGATTTTGAGATGCTGCAAAGGCTTGCCAGAGGGTCGATCGAGCGGAACCGGTGGGACATCAGGGCGACGCAGATCCGCGCCTGCAATTAACGAAAAACATAGCCGGATATCTTCGATTGATCGAGCAAAACACCCAACGGTCATCATTTGCCGAATAGACAGTGGCATTCCCGGCACTTCAGGAATCTGCCCTGCTGTAGAAATACGGCGATCTGTCGGCTTTAAACCATATATGCCGCAGAAATGAGCGGGTTGACGCACCGAACCCCCGAAATCGTTGCCCAAATCCAAGGGTGAAAGTCCTGCTGCGACAGCCGCGGCACTCCCCCCAGAACTGCCTCCAGGTGTGTAGTCAAGATGCCAAGGATTATTCACCCGTGGAAACAGAGAATTTATGCTTTGATAATCGGCAGCCAGTTCCGCCATGTTGGTTTTTCCCATAATGACAGCACCTGCTGCCCGCAATCTCGCAACAGCAGTTGCATCCTGTTGAGGCACATAATCTTTGAGGGGAATATAGCCTGCTGTGGTGCGGAGTCCGGCTGTTTCAAAAATGTCTTTAATCGTGATGGGAACGCCATGTAAAGCACCCCAGTTTTCTCCTCTGGCTAGGGCTTCATCTGCAAGTCTTGCTCTTGTACGAGCATTGTCTTCATCCAGAGTACAAATGGCGTTTAATTGCGAGTTGTGCTTTGCGATTTGAGTAAGGTAAGCGTCCAGAACTTCGACGGCAGAGACTTCGCGATCGCGAATCATTCGCGCTAGCTGATGGGCAGAGGCAAACGTCAGGCTACTCATAAGCAACAAACAGGTATTTCTCGATCGAGTCAATTATAAGCTGTTCGACATCTAAACTGCATTAACTAAGTTACCTTTATTTTTTATTTTTCGGTTCCATTTTATAATTAG